>DATMNR010000511.1:0-5847 GCA_035568795.1 Ktedonobacteraceae bacterium | reverse complement strand
GACGTCGTGCACATCAGCAATGCCTGGAATGGTGGCCACGATTTTCCTGGAGACGGTATCGAAGATGATCACCGTGTTCGAAGCGCTATGCGTCAGGTAAAGCAGCCTGGTGTGCGGATCCAGATACGTGTAGTCGAATCGGTTGGCACTACCAGTGAGTTGGATGTTGGCGATTTCTTGCAATTGAAGAGTCGGAACTGGATCAGTCCTATAGAGTAAAGTTGCCTCCAGGATCGCCACTGCAACTACTCCAATGAGTATAATAGGTACCAGCAACCAATTCTTCTCAACAAAGCCTTTCAACCAGTACCCAGTATACACGTTTTGTTTAGCCATCAGTGCCTATTCCTTATTTCGGAGACCTATTTTGGAAAATGCATTCATCGAGTAGGCGCTTTACAGAAATTCCCCACGCGTCCCAGTTCAACCTATTTTCAAAAGCTGCTCTACTTGACTGGACCAATTCGGAATAAAGCCGATCATCTAAATATACCTTAGCAATCACCTCGGCGTACTCCTGGCCACGGGCATTGAGCGGGAGCATGAAACCGTTTTCACCGTTCTTGACTGCACCACAAACACCGCCTGTATCCGTTGTGATACTGGGCAACCCGTAGGCGCTTGCTTCGCAGAAAACCATACCATAGCACTCGCTTCTTGTTGGCAGCAATAAGAAATCGGACGTTTCAAAGAGCTTTTCTAACTCTCTACGCTGCGTTTCGTCTTTCTTATCTAAATACGGTATAACCTTCAACCTATCATGGATAAACGAACTTGGAGGAATACAACCACATATAATCAGTTCTGCCTGGATGCCCATTTCTTCAAGCTTCAAAAGAGTTTCGAAAGCTATTTCTCCTCCTTTCCTCTGCCAATCGACACCTAAAAAGAACAATCTGCATTGATCCGATTTCTTTCTCGCCCGGACTACTTCGATAGAGGGAGGATTCGTAAAGTTTGCACCGAAGGGAATAGCGTATACTTTCTGTTTCTCTACATGGTAGTTTTCAACAGTAGACTGGACTGCCCACTCAGATGGATGAAGAACAAGACTCGCTTTTCTAAGAGCTGACTCTTCTAGAGCATTCGTCTCATAGACTGATCGCTTAAGAAGGTTTGAATATCCAGGATAATAGTTATGCAACAAAATAAAGTTTGCGTCCTCAATTAATACGATAGGAATATCTGTCTCCAAAAAGGCGATCTCTGTTCCTCCACTAGGAGCAAATATCACGTCAAAGGATTGCTTTTCAAGCTGGGGAGCGGTGACCTTTGCATACCTCCTGGCGAGAGCAAAGGTATGATTGTATAAAAAAATCTTTTTTAAGAAGAGACGCGACAATTTATTCGTAATTTTGCCAAAGAACTTCACCATAGAGGTGGATGGGGTAATAGAATATACATCTCCACAATACTTTTGAAGAGAGTTAGTCATTTGATCAACAGTTCCAGCCCATGACGAGCGTTTTGGATCTTGTAGTGTATGGGCAATCAGGAGTGCAATTTTGCTGCGTTTAGCATCGGTATTCATCATACGATTCTCTTTCTAAAGGTACGCATAACAAACGAATCACACGGAACGATCGCATTCCAGGAACTACTTCTATGTCTCTCTCCGCTTACATGAACCTTTGGTGAACGAAAGGTTACTTCAACATGTGATATGGTAATGCTCTACTAAAAACTGGTGAGCATTCCGAACAAGATAAAATGCTAATTTCTTATCTCGTAGAACCATTGCACAAGCAAGAGCTAAAGTTTCAGGCGTGTCAGCGACAAGTAGGTGCTCACCACTACGAACTGCTAATCCCTCACACCCAACTGTCGTTGAAATCACTGGTACTCCCAATGCCATCGCCTTCAAAATATTCAATTGGATAGATCCGGCTGTAAGAAACGGAACACATAATACAGTGGCACATGTCCAGAAGGATTCTACATTAGTAGTACAACTGTGGAGTCTCACTCCTTCATACTGGCTAACTACTTGCTGTAGTGAAAATGGCGGGTGCGTGCCTACAATGTCATAAAAAATGTCCAGGCAAATAGCTTGCAAGTACTCATAGCCCCCTCGCAACCACCAGAGTACGCCTTCATAGTTGGATGGCCAGGACATTGTGCCAACAGTTAACAATCGATTGGGGTGCGGGTTGCGAATTGCCTGTACAGGCTGGAAAAATTTAACATGAGCATTGATTTGCACATCCTCAACAGGCACTAAGTTAGTCGCTGCTTCTATAAGCAGATGCTCACCGTGTTTACTTGGAACCAAAACATCACCCTCGTTGCTTGAAAACCAATCGCTCTCTATCAAGAGTCATCCCCCATTTGGGTTATTTATGATACCAATAGAATCTCAATTGATTGAAGTACATAAGAAAGATCTTGACATATCCAAGGCCATAAGTCGCCTATCCATAGAAGTGAGTGTAGCATAGGGTAGCACAAGAAACAGCGAATAGCCGGTCAAGATTAGGTTGTGAAATCGAAATATCAGTAATAATTTCGCAACTAGTGTGGCACCAAACTGAACCTGTCTTACCTTGACATTTTCGGTCTGTCAGGTATACTAGCGGCGTTCACCATGTCATTTAACTGGACCGATGCTGTCATCAATTTACTAACGCAAGAAGATAGGTCTACGTTTGAACTATGATTCAAGCAGGTTGTTGTAACTTTCCATATCGCATTTCATACACTTTATCACAAGATAGGGACATAAATCACAGTAGAAAATGGAGCATTGATATATGACTCTCGATTCTCAGATATCGAAAGAGTTTTGCGGATCTCAGAACAGCGAGATCAGTCGTCGTCGCCTGTTACAACTCATGGGATATAGCGTAACGGGTATAGCCGGAATCAGTATTTTAGAAGCCTGTGGTGGTCCTAATCCGCCTCATACCGTAGATGTCACAGTTACACCCTATGGAACACTAACCACTAATAACGGAGTAACGCGGAAAATCGCTCCTTACTTTCTGGGATACAACAATGTGCCAATTCATAGTCCCTCCTGGGATAATCCAAATGCAGTCAAAGCGGCAGTTCAATTCAATCCTGGAACGTTGAGATATCCTGGTGGAACGGTGGCCAACTATTGGGATTGGCAGAACGGATGGTTTCTTCCAGGAGCACCGGATGGTTTTTTGAACGCTCCACAATCTATATATCGATTAAATGAGCTTCAGATAGCCGTCCAGGCCACAAGAGCTATCCCAATTTATGTCCTCAACATGCTTACCTCGGATCTCACTACTCAGCTTGCCATGTTGAGTTCAGCGCAAAGCATGGGATTACCTGTGCAATTTGTGGAATTAGGCAACGAGTTCTATCTCAGAAACCCTGTCGACTACGTAACGAAGTTTCCTACTGGGTCTGACTATGGGAAAATGGCAACGAGCTGGATTCGCGCGATTCGCGACAAGTTCCCCAATGTGAATATCGCGGCGGTGGGAGGAGTGCCTACTGACCAATCCAGTGATCCCAGAAAAGCCAATTGGAATCAAGAGCTTCTACAAAACCTGGAGGGTGCAGATGCTTTGACCCAGCATCCCTATGTCTCGGTCACACATAGCATGATAGGGAACGGTACATCAGACACGAATAGCGCAGCGAACATCGTGGACGCACTTTCCGCAAGATGGCAGCAATTCGAAGGTCAACTGCAATCCCTACCTCAAAATATGAAAGTCTGGTTCACTGAGTATAACATCGTTGATACGACGAACGACGTTTTCCACACCTGGATACATGGAATTTTTGCGGCTAAAATGTCCCTTACCTTTCTCGAAGAGGAGCGTACTGAACTTGCTTGTTTCTATGATATGATTGGGAAGAGCGGCTACGAAGTCATTTCCTCTAACCAGCAGTTCGCGTTGACGGCCGCTGGATGGGCAATGCGCTTGCTTGGCGACACGATGAAAGACATGATATCAGCCCAGGAGATAGATTTCGGCGCTAATGGAGGGACATCTTCTCCCTTACTGGGATGGATTTTTAACGACGGCTCACATCACCAAGCCTTCATAGTGAACAGTTCCGCTAATAGTTTCACGATAAATGTGGATCCAGTATTTGCGCAGGGGTCTCACTTCCAACAATTGGCAAGCGATCCTCTTAAGCGCATTACAGGCCCCGAATCCCTGACAATCACGAGCGGAACGCCTGGGCATCAGATCTCCTTACCCTCCTTTTCGCTGACACAACTAAAGTAAATGGTTCTGGTTGGTGATTTGCGAGTATTAATTGAATGTGGTGGGATTCAATACTCCTGGTTGATCTCGTTTGCTAATGGACACTGGCCTTATTCTCTTGCTCTCTCAAATCTTTGATTGCGTCATACATCATATCCATGCCGACATCATTTCTCTGTGCTAGCTCTCTTAAACACGTTGTTCGTCCATTTAGTGATATAGCAAAATCCCGCGAGGTGAGTCCTGTCCATTCTGCTATATCATCAAGGGTGGGCTGATCTGCATGTTCAAAGGTATCGTCATGCTCGTTCCATAGAGAAATCGGTAAAGGTATGATAGCATCAGGATGCTCTGGATTTGATGTCGGTCGTATAAAATAGGTACTAAGCCAGCGACGGCGTGGAGAGGCAGACCATCTGCGTTGAAGAGCAGTTCCTTGATCTACTATGCCGGTATGAACTACAAGTCCAAGCCGACGTACGGAATCAGAACTCAGACGTAGTTCGTGGTGAAACATGTATATGGCGTCGTCAATCGTATCGGCATGGATGCTCGTGGCTATATGATATCCCTGAGTCGGAAGCATTAAGAACTGGCGTGCCACCCTGCCCCACATATAGAAAGGCTGGTGATCGCTCACCTCGTTACAAAGCACATAGGTGGTAGTAGGATCGATATCGGGTAGACGTGTGAATGCAAAATCCTCGTACATGCCTGATGTGTATACAAGACTTGTTCCTTCAGGTAAAAACTGAAAGAGTGCATTTAGTACCGTTGTCTTGCCCACACCTGGTTTTGGATGGGTAGGGCCTGCAATCGTAAACGAAGCTCCATGCTCAAGGAGCAACCAAACGAGAGCAGATGTCTCTACATCAATACTTTTGAGCGCGATAAGTTGGGCCATTGAAAGTGGCCGCCTGGAATCATAGTGCCAATAGCACCGTTCATAAGGATCTCGCGGATCAAACATGTCATGGCTCCATTCTATCAGTCCCATTACCGTCCACTCTAATCTAACCGGAGTAGTAGTGGAACGTGCAGTTAGTATCTCTCTGTATTGTGTGTTTTCGTTACTTTTGGACTAAACGCCATACATACGTTACAATCAAGCATATCTCCAAAAAGAGTCCTATACCTCCCTCGATAATAGCGATCATGGCCACCGAGTCACCCAAATAGTGATTGGTTCCCAGGAGTAAACCTCGCCCATGAAACGATGTCAAGCTGAAGATGAGCGAATCAAAAGGGGCGAGATGCCCGAAAATACTATATAGCCCAGCAAAACCGAACACTACTACAATATACCAAAGCAAAATGCGTGCAGGCTTATACCCGTAACCTGTAAGCAAGCTAAGAACCAATGAGAAGAAATATCGTCCGTAGCACACTACTGTATCATCGAAGAGTAACAAAAGCAGTAGGGAATATAGTAGCATGCCTATGGGGAATGAATGTGCTTGCCATCTTTTGGATAATCGTCTAAGCAAGGGAATCTGTTGTAATACTATTGTTGGAGATCCCATTAACAAGGATAGACCAGACTCAGGTGTTCCTAGTAAAAATCCAAGTAGCAGAAGCCATTGCTGCCTCCTTCTTTGCTCCTGAGACAGCAGTCCGGGTGGCGGTACTTGTCTGTGTAGATGTTTATACT
>DATMNR010000510.1:0-11149 GCA_035568795.1 Ktedonobacteraceae bacterium | reverse complement strand
TCGTCGCCAGATGTTGTTTCTCCAGATAGATCATCAACATAGCAATATCTGCTGGAGTAACGCCCTCCACCCGTGATGCCTGTCCGATCGTTCTAGGGCGTGTTCGTATAAGCTTCTGGCGAGCTTGAGTACGTAAATGTTGCACCGCTGTATAGTCTATAGTTTCAGGTATCTGGTGTTCCTCCATACGCCTGGTACGATGCACAATTTGTTCCTGCTTGCGTACATAACTTTCGTACTTGACCTGTAACTCAACCTCTTCGGCAACAGCCGCAGGAAGAGCAGGAAGAGGGTGTTCAAGTTCGCCAACGCCCTCTAGCCTATCACCATCATTGTCCTTGACAAATTCAGTCGCAGTCATCTTCGCATGAATGACATGTCGTGACAGTTGAGTCACCTGGTGATACGTAACCGATGGTCTGCGCAAGAGTTCACGCGCTGTGAGCATCTGCCCAAGCGGATCAAGCCCTAATTCTTGCACGAATGTTTCTGTCGTACGAGACGATGTAAATACCAATCTATCAAGTTGAGTAAGCCCGCGCTGAATGCTTTCACGCTTGTTAACCACCTGGGCATAACGTGTATCATCGATCAGTCCGTATGTATAGGCATAGTCGCTCAGGCGCAGGTCAGCGCTTTCCGGGCGCAAAAGCAGGCGATACTCGGCACGAGAGGTATGCAGGCGATATGGTTCGCTCATAGGGCGTGTTACTAAGTCATCAATCATGACGCCGATATATGCTTCGTGACGACCAAGTACGAACGGTTCTTCCCCACGAACATGCAGAGCCGCGTTGATGCCGGCAACAATCCCCTGGGCAGCAGCCTCTTCATAGCCAGAAGTGCCATTTATTTGACCGGCGAGAAAAAGTCCCCTGACGGCTTTTGCCTGCAATGCCGGAGATAGCTGCTCGGGTGGCACATAGTCGTATTCGACTGCATACCCCACACGCATCATCTCAACATGTTCGAGCGCCGGGATACTACGCAACATCGCAAGCTGTACATCTTCAGGAAGACTGGTATTCATGCCCTGAACATACACCTCTCCTGTGCGCCAACCTTCTGGCTCCAGAAAGATTTGATGCCTGTTCTTATCGGCAAAGCGCACAATTTTATCCTCGATAGAGGGACAATATCGAGGACCTATGCCTTCGATGATGCCCGTATAGAGTGGAGAACGGTGCAGGTTGTCACGAATAATCTGATGAGTTTGTTCGGTAGTATGCACTAGATAGCAAGGCAATTGTGGTCGCCACCCGTTAAGATCTTCGTCTGTTACCGGATAAATTGGATTGGGGCGACCGCCAGGCAGTTGTACATCTTCTCGAGCAGAGGCGTCCTGTGAAAAGTAGAGTTGTTCACGACTTCCAGGCTGTGGTATGGTTTTACTAAAATCGATAGTGCGCGCATCGATACGCGGGGGCGTGCCAGTCTTAAAACGGCGCACTTCGAGTCCAAATGCAATCAACGAATCTGAGATACCCAGAGCAGGACCTTCGCCTGCTCGGCCTCCAGGTTGAGTCTTCTCCCCTACAACGAGGCGTCCATTAATAAATGTGCCGGTGGTTAAGATGACTGCCCCAGCCTCATATTGCCAGCCATTATTCGTCACTACACCTGTAACTTTCGTGCGGCCATCCTCTCCCATTTCACTTAGCAGCCGGGCAATGGTTGCCTGTTTCAACTCAAGGTTTGGTTGACCTTCCAGGACATACTTCATCGCGAGACGATAGGCCTGTTTATCGCACTGGGCACGAAGGGCTTGTACCGCTGGACCTTTGCTCGTATTCAGGAGCCGAACTTGTATAAAAGTCCGATCAGTATTACGACCAACTTCCCCACCAAGGGCATCTATTTCTTTGATCAGGTGACCCTTTGCAGGCCCACCCATAGACGGATTACAAGGCATAAGCGCAACGCTATCGAGATTCATCGTCAACAAGAGTGTCTTTCGACCCATGCGCGCGCAAGCCAGCGCAGCTTCGCAACCCGCGTGGCCTGCACCGACGACGATTACCTCATATACTCCTCGTAATACTTGCACAGGTGGTAGAACGTTTTCCCCGGATTCGTTACTCATATATACTCGACTTTTTTGATTTACTTTGGCAGGTGAACGATTATTTCTCATCAACGACTCGTATTATTGCGCAGAACATGCTCGCCGTCAATATTATTGGGAAGAATGTTTACATGATTGGTTTCACGCACATTTCGTGGTCGTCAAAACGAGTTTTTAATGGGTTTTTAAGGTATAAACTCGTTGACCTTACGGGCATTAGCTGGTATTATATGCGCAACGATCAGATACATTCACAATTTTAACCGCAGGGCAATTGAAAAAATGCAAGAGCTACCTTCCTGGCGTTTATTGCTAGGACAGCTTATTCATGACCCACAAGAGCGAAACCGCATTGCTAATGAGTTAGGCATAAACCCTGCTACATTGGTACGTTGGGCACATAATGAGACGAATCCCCGCCCTCAGAACCTCAGTCAACTTCTTAAAGTCGTCGCTTCTGCCAATCGCCAGAAATTGCAGGAATCAATAGCTGAAGAGTTTCCTGAGTTTGGCATCAAAGTCAATGATGAAATCATCGAAGATACGTCGATTGAGATTCCAGCGGGAACCTATTCAAGCGTATTGCATACATATGTAACGGCTCCTAAAAGACAGCGGTCCTGGTTAGTCAGCAATCTCATTCTACAGGAAGTTCTCAGACAACTAGACCCTAACCTTCTAGGAATGACAGTCAGTATAGCACAGTGTGTAAAACCGCAGCCAGGAAAGAAGGTACGTAGCTTGCGTGAGTATGTTGGAAGAGGAACGCACCCCTGGAAAGCTACTATGAAACACGAAGTTGCATACCTTGGAATAGAGTCACTGGCCGGTTATGCATTGTCCAATGCGCATTTACTCAGCATTCAGGATAGATCTGATATACTGATGTTCTATCCTGCAAGATGGTTGGATTGGGAAAAAAGCTCAGCAGTATGTCCTATTATGCGAGAAGGGCGCTTCGCGGGTAGTCTCATCGTCTCAAGCACGCAACCAGGCTATTTTCTATCATATCGTGAAACGCTTATTCGGAACTATGCTGAATTGATGGTACTTGCATTCGAGCCAGAGGAATTTTATGAACTGAGTGACATTCAATTAGCCGTGATGCCAGAATTTGAAGTACAAGAACAGTATTTTCACACAATAAGACAACGAATCTCAAAAATTATGGAAGATGGATCATCGAAGAAATCGCCAGTGACCGTCACCGAGGCAGAACAATTAGTCTGGCAACAATTAGAAGAAGAATTTGTTCAGTCAATCCAGAATTTGTAACGAATATCCGTATTGTCTGTTAGATGGGCCTCGCATCGACAATAGAGGGAAATGTTCAGGCTATGGTATTATTAAGAGAGATTTGAGCTATAGGTTAAGAAATGAGCCTCAAAACGATCGAAACATGACATAAGCGGTTATAAGGTCAAGAAATGCAAGAAGCGACAACGTGGCGTGAGTTATTAGGAAGCATCATTCAAGACCCGCAAGAGAGGCGGCGGCTTGCTAATGAATTGGGCATAAATCCTGTAACCTTGACACGTTGGGTAAACAATGAGTCCAATCCACGTTCCCAAAGTATCCAACGCTTGCTGAACGCCCTGCCGCAACACCGCAAAGCCCTACTTGATCAACTATTAGATGAATTTGGAGGTCTCATAACTGAGACAGAAGGCTCATTAACAGAGGACTTGCTGAATAAGATCCCGAGTGAATTTTATATTCGTGTCCTTCGCACCCTCGCAACGATCCCTTATGTACTTCGATTTTCATCACTTTGCGATCTCATCCTGCAACAAGCACTTGAACAACTCGACCCAAATCGAGTAGGCATTGCAGTTACGGTTGTACGATGCATGCCTCCTTCTACTAATATGAAGATTCGCAGCTTACGTGAGAGTGTAGGACGAGGAACACCACCTTGGGAAAGCAATCTCGATCAGCAAGCAATTCTTTTAGGAGCAGAATCTCTGGCTGGAAATGCTGTCTCTTTAGGCCGTCTTGTTGCTAACCAGGATCTCTTAGAGGAACAAAGCCTCTCCCCTGGATATCATGGACAATGGGAAGAAAGCGCTGCTGCTGCTCCCATTATGCTTGAAGGAAGGATCGCAGGCTGTTTACTTGTTTCCAGTTCACAACCGAACTACTTTCAACAATCACGTCAGACACTCATCGAGAGCTATGCAGATCTCATTGCATTGGCATTTGAGACAATTGAATTCTACGATACCAGGCAAATTGAACTAGGTCTTGTTCCTTTCCAGGACGTTCAGAAATTGTATTTATCCGGCTTCCGGCAACGGCTTAGTGAAACCATGATCCAGGCTACAAAGAACCAGCGGCCACTCACAATCTTTGAAGCTGAGCAAATAGTCTGGCAACAGTTTGAAGCAGAGTTGCTTGGACTACCACAAATGAAAGAAACTAAACAAGATATCCCCAGGGAGCATGTAAAAAGGAGCCATCCATGACAACACCTCATGATAATCCAAAAAGTGCTAATGTCTATATTAGTGATCCCGAGAGCGGCGCTGAAATGGCGCGCTTGATCGATCAGGATCGCCTGATTACCAATGGTATGGGCGGTCTTTTTCCCGAGCGGTCGAATGACTTCTCCGGAATCCATCGGGTACTCGATGGTGCCTGTGGCCCTGGAGGGTGGGCTCTAGAAATAGCTTTTAAGCATCCAGACATCGAAGTGGTTGGATTCGACGTTAGCCAGGCCATGATCGATTATGCGCAGGCACAGGCGCGGGTTCAAGGCCTGGAGAACGCTAGCTTTCGAGTGATGAACCTGTTAAAACCATTGGATTTTTCTGATAATTCCTTTGATCTTTCCAATGTGCGTTTCGTCAATTTCCTCCCCGCCGCAACCTGGCCGCAGTTTGTGCGCGAGCTTGCAAGAATCACTCGCCCTGGAGGGTTCATCCGCTTGACTGAGAGTGAATGGTGGTACTATAGCACAAGTCCTGCGCTAGAGACCCTGAACTCGATGGTCATAAAATCCATTCAGGTTCAGGGAGGTTATTCTCAAACAGGGCGATTTACAGGCATCCTTCCTATTTTAGGGAACCTGTTGCGCCAGGTAGATTGTGTTAACATTAAACTTGTTTCACATGTTATCGACTTCTCTTATGGAACAGAAGCATACGAAGGTTTTCGACGCGATGCATCCGTTGTCTTCAAACTATTCCAGCCTTTCATTGTCCGCATGCAGGTAGCAACCCAGAATGAATTGGATGACCTTTATAATCAAATGATTCTCGAAATGTTGCAGGATGATTTCCATGGTCTTATGATGCCTCTAACAGCAATAGGAGAGAAAGCATAGTCGGACTGCGATCTATGAGTAAAGATTGACGAATACGCTTCGACATGTTAAGATCATGCACACAGAGAACCAATACCTGCCTGGGGCGGTGGCGAAATGGTAGACGCAGGGGACTTAAAATCCCCGGGGGCAACCCATGAGGGTTCGATTCCCTCCCGCCCTACTTCCTCTTGATACATTCCATCAGACAATTCCCGTAACAAACACTGTTTTATCAAATGGATGGAACTATACTGCAACATGGCATGGCATACCAATTACCCACTCATAACCAGAATCCTTGTAGTGTATACTCTCCTTACAGGAGCAATCCTTGCATAAAAGCACGCCCGGTATAGAGATTCAAACTATAAGAAAGGTCCCGAATGTCATATCAATATAAACTTGCATATAGTATTAAAGGCGGACAACCAGTCAAAGGCAAGATTAAATGCCTCGGAGCAAAGAACTTCACAACAAAGGCGATGGTCGCAGCTTTACTTGGTGATACGCCGACAGTTCTCACAAATGTTCCTCCCATCGGTGATGTGACGATCACGCAAGAAATGCTTACCTCTATCGGTGTCAGTGCCGAATTCACAACAGGTGGAGAGCTGACGATTGATCCGTCTTCTATGCATATATCGGATGTACCTTTACCTCACTCGGGAAGTAATCGCATCCCTATTCTTCTACTGGGAACATTGCTACATCGCTTTGACAAAGTATCTGTTCCTTTCGTTGGAGGAGACCAAATCGGTGCACGGACTGTAGATTTTCACCTTGATGCTATTCATCAATTTGGAGGCAAGGTGCGTGAAACACCAGACGGTTTTATAGCAGAGCGTCAAGGTCCATTAAAGGGGACTCACATTAAACTACCCTATCCAAGCGTGGGTGCTACAGAAACATGTTTATACCTTGGCATCCTGGCAGAGGGACGTACAACCATCTCCAATGCCGCAATTGAGCCAGAAATTTTTGAATTAATTACTATGTTACGTGCGATGGGCGCGATTATTTTCACTTCTTCAGGACGAGAGATTCGCATAGAGGGGGTGAAACGACTCGCTGGGACCCATATGAAAGTGCTTGGGGATCGTATTGAAGCTGCATCATGGGCCTGCCTGGCATGCGCATCGGATGGTGAAATTACGGTTGAAGGTATTCGACCAGAAACACTGGGTAATTTTCTCTCCTATTTCCAGCAAGCTGGAGGGGGAGTAGAGCTGGTAAATTCAAACACCTTGCGCTTCTTTCGCAAGGAGCCATTGCGCCCTGCAATGATCGAGACAGATGTCTATCCTGGCTTTTCAACGGACTGGCAACAACCTTTTGCAATTCTGCTCTCCCAGGCTAATGGTATCTCGATTATTCACGAGACTGTACACGAAAATCGCTTCGGCTACCTGAAAGCGCTCGATAAGTTGGGGGCAAAAACACAGTTGACTACCTATTGCCTTGGTGGCACAACGTGTCGTTATCGCGAATCTAACTTTGAACACAGCGCAATTATCATGGGGCCAACACTATTTACGGCAGTTGATGAGATTTCAACTCCTGATTTACGTGCTGGCCTGGCCTATGTGATTGCTGCGGCAGTCGCTCACGGCACGACAACGGTGACCGGCATTGAATTACTTGAACGAGGATATGGCAATATTGTTCCCAGGCTGGCTGCGATGAACCTGAATATTGAGCGAGTTATTATACGAGAATAAGCTGAGATCTTTTATGACTTCCCCGATGTTTGCTATAGTTGTAGTAGAACAACAAAACAGAAGGATATGCATAGATGACTCGTATACTCTCCTATAATATATTGGCAGGCGGGAAACGACGTGTAGATAAGTTAACAAACATCATCAACTCTGCTCAACCTGATATCGTTGGTCTGGTCGAAGCTTACGATCCTCGAACTGTAGAGGAGATCGCACAGCGATTGGGGATGCAATATCGGATGAGCGAAAACTATTCACTAGCTTATACCGGGCAAACTGCGCTACTTAGCCGTCTACCAATTATAGAGACCCATTCACATTATTATTCTGATATACATACAAGATCCATCCTGGAGGCATGTATAGAGGAGGAAGATGGGCACAAACTCACCGTCTTCATCACGCATCTGACAGCCGCATTCTACCAGTCTAGAGGAGGTGACGGTCCAAGACGTCATGAGGTACAAGAAATCTTGCGTATCATGGCACCAAAGAGAGGAATGCCACACCTTTTAATGGGTGATTTTAATGCGATTGCCCCGGGCGATCGCTTGAAAGCAAGTGCTTTACTGCACTACCTGATAATAATGGATCAACAGTACCGGCGCAATCCCTATGAAGATTTGGGAAACCCTAATCTGGATTCTGTAGTTCCCGAGCCCCTGCGCTTCCTCTACCCTCATATGCAAACAATTACACGCAGCAAGATTCTGTCCGCTCTTCTAGATACATCTGGCTCGCTTTATATCAGCCGCAGTAGCATTAGACTGCTGCGCAAAGCAGGCTACACTGATTGTTTTCGATTGAAAAATCCAAAAGAACCGGGATTCACCTGTCCTGCAGCTTCTCTTGCAGGCCGCATCGATTACATTTTTGCCAGCCCGGAACTTGCCGAACGTCTTTCTGCAAGCTATGTAGTGACAAAAGGCAATGGATTACGCGGTGACGAGGCAAGCGATCACCTGCCCGTTCTTGCAGAATTTGGAGAGAGTATAGAGGTAGTCAACGGGCCTGTACATGGACTAACCACACACAGGCCCGTTGACTTGATCGACAATATATAAAGCTGTCACGATTCTATTGGAAAACGTCTTTGGTTTTTTCAAAGAGGTTACGGAATATATTCTTATCGTTTTGCTCGGCCTGTTCGCGTTCGAGACGAGAGAACTCTTCGAGCAAGCGCTTTTGCTCTGACGTCAAATTGGTTGGTGTAACCACTTTGACAATCACATGTTGATCACCACGAGCGCTGCTATGTACAACGGGTACACCCATGCCTTTGAGGCGGAATGAACGGTTGCTTTGCGTGCCAGCAGGAATCTTGAGCAATGTTGTTTTGCTATCAACAGTAGGAATCTCAACCTCGTCGCCAAGTGCAGCCTGTGCAAAGCTGATAGGCATTTCGTAAAGAATATCATTACCGGATCGTTTAAAGAACGGGTGGGGCTTAACCGTTAGTATGACATATAAATTGCCCGGCGTGCCACCACGAGAGCTTACCTCGCCCTCACCAGTGACGCGTACATTTATGCCATCATCTACACCAGCGGGTATATTAACGACGACACGGCGATTATTACGCACACGACCCTGTCCGCGACATTTTTCACATGGAGTTGTAATCACCCGACCTTCACCGCGACAGCGCTCGCACATCGTAACATTGACAAATTGCCCAAAAATGGACTGTTGCACGCGGCGTATTTCGCCTGTTCCCTGACATGAAGAACAACGTGTTGTTGATGTGCCAGGTTGCGCACCATTCCCTTTACAGCTAGGACACGACTCCCATCGAGGTAGCTCGATTTCTTTCTGGCAACCGAAGACAGCTTCCTCAAAAGTGATTGTAAGATCGTAGCGTAAGTCTGCGCCACGCTGTGTTCCCGTACGGCGCTGCGTGCCAGCAGTTCCGGCAAAGAACGTTTCAAAGAGATCATTGATTGAGCTAAATCCCGCAAAGTCACCAAAGCCAGCCCCAGAGCCATTCCCAACTCCTGCATGCCCATAACGATCATAGGCAGCTCGTTTCTGTGGATCACTCAACACTTCGTATGCTTCATTGACCTCAATAAAGCGAGCTTCCGCTCCTTGTTCTTTGTTGGCATCAGGGTGATATTGCTTGGCCAGACGACGAAATGCTTTTTTCAGTTCGTCTTCGCTCGCGCTACGCGATACACCAAGTACCTCATAATAATCTCGTTTGTTACTGGCCATCAACAGGTCCTTTACCTACCGACATTAACAGGATGCCTTCTGATTGCGCTTCCCAAATGCAGCACTGGTTTATTGTTTGTTCTGTAATAGTACGTTGTTTATTGGTTTGATGCAAGTGATTAGCCATAAAGCCAGGGTAATCTTCACCAGGGAGAGATAGCCCCTGGTGAAGATAGGTGAAACCCTTACATTTCTTTATATTCGCCCTCGATGGTATCATCGTTGGAGCTGCCCTGGTCAGTTGGTGTTTCCTGCGTTGACTCGCCAAAGTCTGCACCAGGAGCGCTTGCGGCACCAGCCTGGCTATAGATCATCTCGCTAATCTTGTGGAAAGTTTGCTCTAAAGACTCACGAGCTGATTTAATACGCTCAACATCTTCTGTCGAGAGTGCGGCGTTCACATCTGCAATCTTGGACTCCAACTCACTCTTTTGTTCTGGAGTGATCTTATCACCCAGTTCAGTAATACTCTTTTCCGCACGATAGGCTGCGCTATCAGCCAGGTTCCGCTCTTCAACTTCCTCTTTGCGGCGCTTATCGTCGGCTGCATGCTCCTCGGCATCACTTACCATCTTGTTGATCTGGTCCTTAGAAAGGCCACTCGAAGCCACGATGGTAATCTTCTGCTCGCGTCCAGTACCCTTATCTCGTGCAGACACATTCACAATACCATTCGCATCGATATCGAATGTTACCTCGATTTGAGGAATACCGCGTGGAGCGGGCGGAATACCATCCAGAATAAAGCTACCCAGGGAACGATTGTCCTTCGCAAACTCGCGCTCGCCCTGCAATACATTGATCTCAACACTTGGCTGGCTATCGCTTGCTGTAGAGAAGACCTGGCCTTTCTGGGTCGGAATTGTTGTATTGCGCTCGATCAAGCGTGTAAAGACTCCACCTAATGTCTCAATACCCAACGAGAGGGGAGTGACATCGAGCAAGAGCACATCCTTGACATCACCTGTCAAGACACCCGCCTGGATAGCGGCGCCAACTGCCACTACTTCATCGGGGTTCACACCACGGTGTGGATCGCGATCGAAGATGCGCCGAACCAGCGTCTGGACGGCAGGCATACGCGTCTGGCCGCCAACGAGCACAACCTCGTTGATGTCGCCAGGGCGAACGCTGGCGTCGGAGAGCGCCTTCATGACAGGCCCACGCGATTTCTCAATCAAGTCCTCAACTAACTGCTCGAGTTTTGAACGGGTGAGGGTCATGTTCAAGTGCTTCGGGCCACTGGCGTCTGCCGTGATAAAGGGTAGATTGATCTCCGTCTGCATCGAACTAGAAAGCTCTTTCTTCGCTTTCTCAGCCCCTTCTTTCAAGCGTTGCAACGCCATGCGATCCTGCCGCAGGTCGATACCGCTTTCACGACGGAACTCATCCGCAAGCCAGTTGATAATACGCTGGTCGAAGTCATCACCACCCAGGTGCGTATCACCATTGGTGCTCTTTACTTCAAAGACACCATCACCCAGTTCAAGAATAGAAATGTCGAACGTACCTCCACCAAGATCATAGACGCCGATACGCTCATCTTTTCTCTTGTCCAATCCGTAGGCAAGAGAAGCAGCGGTCGGTTCGTTAATGATACGCAACACTTCCAATCCTGCAATCCTACCAGCATCTTTGGTGGCCTGGCGCTGTGCATCGTTGAAGTAAGCAGGCACTGTGATAACTGCCTGAGTCACGCGCTCGCCAAGATACGCCTCGGCATCAGTTTTGAGCTTTTGCAGGATCATCGCAGAGATTTCAGGCGGACTATACTGTTTGCCTTGAACCTCTACCCAGGCATCGCCATTACTGGCTCTGACAACTTTATACGGTACCAGCCTTTTA
>DATMNR010000509.1:0-8068 GCA_035568795.1 Ktedonobacteraceae bacterium | reverse complement strand
CATGACAATGATGTGGGGATCGACGAACTGGGTGAAATCATCATTCGTGGACACAATGTGATGAAGGGCTATTACAATCGCCCCGAAGCGACCGCTGAAGCTATGAGAAATGGCTGGTTCCATACGGGTGATATCGGGCGGCGGGACGAAGAGGGCTACATCTACATCGTGGACCGAGTGAAAGACATGATTATTCGCGGTGGCTTCAATGTCTATCCGCGCGAAATCGAAGAAGTGCTGATGACACACCCGGCTGTGAGCCTGGCTGCCGTTGTGGGCGTGCCACACGAGCGCCACGGGGAAGAAGTCAAAGCGTATGTCATTCTCCAGGTAGAGGCTACAGTCACGGAATCTGAATTGATTATCTGGTCGAAAGAGAACATGGCTGATTATAAGTATCCGCGCATCATTGAGTTTCGTGAGACGCTGCCCATGACGGCCACGGGCAAGATTTTGAAGAGTGAACTCCGCTAAGCACAAAAACTTCGTCTCACTTTTCTGGCTGAGCAGTCATTGCGATTCCCCTGTGCTACGAAGTGGCGAGGCAGGGTCGGTTCGCATGAGATATAAGAGGCGCTCGCTGGCTTTGACGGGGGTGTTGAAGGCAGCATCGAGGATGTGCTTGAGCGCTTCATCGGTGAGGTCACGTGTGGGATCCCAGCCGTAGCGTTTCATGTCTACACGCTCTTCGGCAGAGAAGACGATGCCTTCTGCTTCTAGTAACTGGCGCATGGTTCCGCTTTGGCCGAATGCCCAACTGCCTGATAATTCGCCTTTGCTATTGATGACACGTTGTGCGGGAACCCCGTTTGGAGACTCGTTCATGATCCAGCCGATCATACGTGCGCCTCGTGGATAGCTGAGGGCTTTGCCGATCCAGCCGTAGGTTGTGACGCGTCCGGACGGACATGCTTTGACCAGTGCAAATACCTGGGCTTTGAGCGCGGCGACCTGATCATTGAAATTGGTTGTTTCGTTGGACATCATTCGTACTCACTTTTGTTTAATAGATATATCGTGACTATTCTTAGGAACTAACTGACGTGATATTACGACCTCTGGGAGTTGGAAGCAAATCTTATTAAACAGCTATCACCGAAGTGCTATTCAACTTGATGACTATCTTAACATAGATGGCGATTCGTGTGTAGACAAAGATATCAAATCCTATGATATACTACATTCATTCATAGGCCAAGAAGGGGGAGCGAGATAGATGTCAGGACAAAAACACCAGCCCAAAAAACATAAGAAAAAAATTAGCAAAAAGGCTGATTCACAACTCATGCAAGAACGAGGCGAGAAGCGCAGCGGCAGTGATTCAGATGCCCATTCCGGTCGAAAACAGTCCAGGCTACACGAGGATCATAAAGATGAGAACGCACCTCTTTATGATGCCCTTCCGGCTGCCGATTTTACGCGCGACCTTACTGCTCACGACCGAACCGGGGAGGATCACGGCGAGAACCAGACCCTCTTGCCAGGTGCGCTTTCTGCCGACGAGATTAAGGGTATGCACACCATTCTTGCGGACTTGACGGACGATGAGCTCAAGAACATTACGATCTTGCCCGCGGGAACTCGCCTGGAGCAGGGCGCGAAGTATATCGACCTGAGGCACCTGGAGCAGGGCGAGTTCGTCGCTAGATCCA
The DNA here is from genome assembly GCA_035568795.1 of Ktedonobacteraceae bacterium. GTDB lineage: Bacteria > Chloroflexota > Ktedonobacteria > Ktedonobacterales > Ktedonobacteraceae > DATMNR01. Next base: position 6,416 of record DATMNR010000509.1, on the reverse strand, counting down.
ATATGATAGCGGATTTTGATAACGCGTACGTTCCTAAAAAAGAGACTGATTACCTGCTCTGGAATCGCCTCAACCAGGTAGAAACACCGGCCCGCCTGGATGAGACGAGAAACGAGTGAGGCACTTTATTAAGCTCTACAAAGGTTAGACGAATAGTGGTTCCATACCGAGCCGTGTAACGAGCGCACGCATCTGTTCATCCCTTGGGTCTGGTGAAGCTGCCTGGAAGCGACTGGCGGCGTCGAGTACCTGGGGGAGCAGGTGAATGTCGCCTGCTGTATTGAGGAATATACCGGGCTGTTTGAGTACCCAGTACACTGCTAAATCGATATCTTGCTGATTTTCCAATGGTTCATACCAGGTCTCATGTGTGTGCTTGCGGCCCATCCAGGGTTTATAGGCGATTGACTTGATGGTCTGTACTGCTACATTGCGCTGCTGGCATGTTGCGAGTAATGCGTTGAAGTTTTCCGCGTAGTAGGGATTCAACATGGTTATGTAGTTGTAGGGAAGGAGTACGGAGTCGAAGTCGAAGCGTGCAAGACTGCGCCTATGGGTGGCGGCAATCTGCAAGCCGTGTCCAGTTACGCCGATAGCGCGGATCAAGCCCTGTTTTTTTGCCTCAATTGCTGCGTCGATAGCACCGCCGGGACTCAATGCTGTGTCCCATTCAATGGGGTCGACGAGGTTGTGAAACTGCCAGAGGTCTACATAGTCAATGCCCATACGTTCTAAAGATCGGTGCAGGTCCTCTTTGGCTTCCTGGGCTGTGCGGGCGTCTGTCTTCGTGGCGACGTAGAACTCTGAGCGGTGTTGGGCCAGCCAGGGTGCGATGCGCAGTTCGGCGTCGCCGTAGCTGGCGGCTACGTCGATGTGGTTGACTCCGTAGTGTAGGAGTATCTGGAGGGTCTGGTCTGCATCCTGTTGGGTAACGTTGCTGAGTGATGCGGCTCCGAAGATGGTTCTTGTACTCATGTGTCCGCTATGTCCAAATAACTGTTTGGTGATGGCCATTTTTTCCTCCTGTTTGCTTTTACGGTGTGTGGGTATTCGGGTCTTTTCACTTTTGCCGCCTCCGGCGGCAGGGCAATAAGATGAGCGGGGACACCCCGCACCCCGGTAGAGGACTGCAGTCCTCTGCACTCCCAAAAAGTGTTGGGGAGAGAGGGCATTGCGCTGAACTCCCTGCGGGGCATCATCCGGATGTGTGATTCCACTTCGCTAAAAGGCAAGTAAGGCCCTTGTAACCTCTTACTGAATAATTACTATAATTGTAGTCTGTTCCTGGCACGTTTGTATAGTGGGGAAAGTTGAGGATACGATTGTGATTTTTGCTGTTTCGAAGGCGTTCGTAACGCTTTGGGGATGGAATTATGGTAAACTAGGGGAAACCTCTAGTAGAGATAATAGACAGAAATTGTGAGGAGATGATTTGATGGGTAAGTCAAGACGAGTCAGGGGGTTGCAGACGCGGTTGATACATAGCCCGCAGGCTGCAAATGATACGACTGCTGTGTCTCCTCCGATTTTTCAAACCAGCACGTTTCTGGTTCGGTCGCCTGAGGAGGGGGCAGAACTGGCCGAGCAGGTCGCACCTGCGATGTTCTATACACGCTATGCGTCTCCAAATACAAAGCAGGTAGAGGTAGTGCTGGCGGAACTTGAAAAGGGTGAGGCTGCGCTGGCGCTGGGTTCGGGGATGGCAGCTATTACGACGGCTATCCTGGCGAATGTGCAAATGGGCGATCACATGGTAGCTCAGCAGACTCATTATACAGCGACGATGACTTTGTTCTCTCAGACGTTGCCGAGATATGGCATTGAGGTGACACAGGTTGATCAGCGGGATGCTGTGGCTTTTGCGCGAGCGGTTCGTCCTAATACTAAGATTGTATATACAGAATCACCAACCAATCCAACAATGGATATTACAGATCTGCGCGCAACTGCTGAGATCGCACACGCGGGGAAAGCTCTGGCGATTACCGATAATACGTTTGCTTCTCCTTATAATCAGCGTCCTCTCGAACTAGGTTATGACTTGACGGTTCATAGTGCGACAAAGTATTTGAATGGGCATGCTGATGTGACAGCAGGGGCAATTGTGGGTTCAAAAGAGTTGGTTGATCACGCCTGGGAGTATGCGCGCATAAATGGGCCGGTGTTGCATCCTTTCGAGGCATGGCTTTTACGGCGCGGTTTGCAGACCTTTGGCCTGCGTATGGCTGCGCATAACGCTAATGCACTTGATGTTGCACAGTTTCTGGAGGAGCATCCGGCAGTGGAGCGCGTGTTTTATCCAGGTTTGATGTCACATCCCCAGCATAAACTCGCCTGCCAGCAAATGGTAGGCGGCTTTGGCGGTATGCTGGCATTTGAGGTACGCGGTGGATATGATGCCGCGTACCAGGTTGTGCGGAAGACCGAGTTGTGCCTGTTGGCTGTGAGCCTGGGAGGGGTTGAAAGTTTGATTACGCATCCTGCATCGATGATTCATACGCGGCAGACTGATGCGGAACGCAGGGCAGCAGGGATTTCACCGGGGCTTATCCGGCTTTCTGTTGGTGTTGAGAATGTGGAGGATATTATTGAGGATCTTGAGCAGGCGTTGGGGTAGTGATTGTGTGAGGTTGCTCACATTCAGTCAGTATTATTTTGCATTGACAAACATAACGCAATCCCTAATAATTGATGGGAAGAACGTTTAAGCGAGTGTACATTTTTCGGTCTCATTTCTTTTATATAGTGCTCGAGTTGAATGGCAGGGGGTTACTATGAGTATACAGCCAGATCGTGTTGATAAGTATGAGTTGCAGCAAAACCTGGGAAAGAATGGCCTATCAGAGGCATGGAAAGCTTTTGATAACCAGGCACGTCGTTATGTTGCTATCAAGTTATTTCATGCTCAACTAAAGGTTGATCCAGATTTTGTGACTCGCTTCCAACAAGTAGCACAGGCGATTATATCGTTGCGCCACCCGAATATTGTGCCATGTTATGATTTCTCGATTACTCAGTTTCCTGAAACGGAGAGCGCAACTGCTTACTTAGTGATGGAGTATCTTGAGGGAGGCACGCTGGCAGATTATAATCGTAATGCTTCTCAGACAGGGAAGTTATTGTCAATTTCTGCAATCGTTCACCTGTTCAGCTCGATTGGGATGGCTATTGACTTTGCCCACCGTCAACACATGATCCATGGTAATCTCAAGCCAACAAACATTTTGCTAGACAAACAGAATACCGCGAATAGCCCGATTGGTGAACCTATGGTCTCTGATTTCAATACGGCCAAACTGATGGGACCTACGGGCAGTAACGCCGGAGCATTATGGAATAGTTCACCGTTCTATGTTTCGCCAGAGCAAGTGATGGGCGCTCCTGCGAATGAACTGAGCGATATTTACTCTCTTGGCATTATGCTTTATGAGATATGCACTGGCACAGTGCCTTTCCTGGGAAATAGTGCGGAATCAATCATGATGCAGCAGGTAAATACCGTACCAGCTTCTCCATCTTTGATAAATCCGAAACTGCCTCCCGCTCTGTCAACAGTTGTCATGCGCTGCATTGCAAAAGACCCGAATGCGCGTTTCCCATCTGTTCTAGCACTGGTCGCAGCGCTGACCAATGTTGAAGGGCAAAGTCCTGTCAACGTATCTCATCCTGAAAATGTAGGGCAATCTTCTGGCTCGTTTGCTACTCAGGAAAGAGATATGCCTACGGTTATTAGCGCGAAGATGTCACCACTGCCCGCGGGTCTCGTGGCTTCGGGGCCGATGTATGCATCGAATGCACAGATGGGGGGTATTTCGCAGCCATATTCGTCGACTCAGTGGGCCGATAAATCGACTGTGGGCGCGATACATCAACCCTTAGCTGTACAAAGACCAGTTGGGGTGTCGATGCCACCTCCTACAGCACCAACTTCCAAGAAACCCAGGAGAAGCGGCCTTTTGATTTTCATGGTAGCGATATTGATTTTGGCGGTCATTGGCTCAGCCCTGGGGGCTTACTTTACCTTTTTTGCAAAAGGCACTACTGCGACAACTCCTCCGATTATAGGCCATGCCTACTTTGTCAGTAGTGGACTGCTTAATGCAAGCAGTAGCGAGGGTATTAGCACTGTAGGTATAACAGACCAGGTTCAGGTCAATCTACAGAATATTTCTCCCCCCCCATCAGGAACGGCTTATTATGCCTGGTTGTTAAGCGATAAAACCTTGAACCTGCAGCCGATTCTGCTGGGGTCGTTGGCGGCTAATAATAGCCTGTTTTATAACGGTGATGATACCCAGCATTTAGACTTGCTTGCCAAATATAGTCGCTTTCTTATCACCGAGGAAGATAAAAGCGTACAACCCTCTGGTCCTTCCCTGGATCCTAGCAAATGGGTCTATTATGCTGAGTTCTCTCAAATACCCAATCCAGCGGATCCGGAACACTATAGTCTGTACGATCATATTCGACACCTGCTTGCCGAAGATCCTAAAGTCAGGAGCGTAGGTAAATTAACTGGGGGCTTAGATACCTGGCTCTATAGAAATACACAAAAGATTTTGGAATGGGCTGGCAGTGCCAGAGACCAATCAAATTACCCGAGCACAGGTAGTTATGCATTCATAGATCGCCAACTCGTACGTATGCTGGACTACCTTGATGGAGTACCATATGTTCAACGAGATTTGCAAAGTCACGGCCAGGTCGTCAATGCTAGCCAGGTTATCGACAATAATTTTTCTAAATTTTCTGTGATTGGCTTACTGACACTGTATCAGACAGAATCTCCACCGGGCTATATAAAACATATCGGTGCCATTCATCTGCATGACATAACTATACTTCCTCAGTCCTCTGCTGCGCAGAAAGCGCTGGCAATTCAGATCAATCAGGCATTAGATCAAGTAAATCTGTGGTTACAAACTATTCATGATGATATAGTGCAACTCTTACCGATGACGAGCACACAGTTGTTTGCAAACACTGGTCTCTCTAAGCTGGACGAGATAGCAACGCTTGCTAACTATGCATTTGCCGGAAAGGTTAACCAGCATGATCAAGTAACAGATGGAGTTGTTCAGATTAACTACAATATCCAGCGTATGGCAACGTTTGACATTAGAGCGTGTAGTAATCCGTGTGCAATAGCATAAATGTTTGGAGCCACAGTGGCTGAGATCCTTCGCTGGCGCTCAGGATGACAAGAAGAGCGCTCAGGATGACACGGAATGGTCACAAGGGATGACGAAAATGGGAGGTTGGGATGGCACGATGGGGGTTTCACCACCTATCGGATGCTGAATGGGAAAGGGACCAGGACGGCGCTGGCACCTACCAGGCCTCGCCCTCGACGCTAGCGCGTCTACTGCTTCGCAGTCAGGCAAGTCGCAAGGAGAAGCGCCCCCACCCTTCGTCCACACAGCCCCCGTCTCTACGTTTGGGATATCTAGCACTCGATCGTTGGTGGAACCCACGATGAGTACTCGAGATGACAAAAAACATTTAGGGTGATAAGCAGATGGGCAGAAGACACTAGTTTGAATTGGAGACGACTATGAGCATGGAACCGATGAAGCGCCTTGGGAAATATGAACTAAGGGAACGGCTGGGTCAGGGGGGTATGGCGGAGGTATGGAAGGCGTTCGATACTCAATTAAAGCGATATGTGGCAATCAAAATACTTCATCCGAAGCTGTTGGAAGATCCGAATTTCGTTACTCGTTTCGAACTTGAAGCGCAGCTCATCGCTTCTTTGCATCATCCTAACATTGTACAAATTCATGATTTCCAGGTATCGCGACCTCCGGAGTCAGATAGAACTTTTGCCTATATGGTAATGGCTTATATTGAGGGTGGGACGCTGGCAAGTTATATCAGGCAAACGTCTGCACAAGGGAGAATCCCGTCTCCTGCTGAAATTGTCAATCTCTTTACATCGATAAGCCTTGCTATTGACTACGCTCATGGTCTGGGCATGGTTCATCGTGATATTAAGCCAGCGAATATCTTGCTGGACAAAAACAATACAGCACGCAATGTGATGGGTGAGCCGATTCTGACTGACTTTGGGCTTGCCAAACTGTTGGGAGTATCGGCCAGCACCTTCACCGCAAACCAGCTAGGCACACCTCTCTATACATCGCCTGAACAGGCTAGAGGTTATGCTGGCAATGAACGTAGCGATTTGTACTCACTGGGCGTCATTCTGTATGAAATGGTAACAGGTGTGCAGCCATTCCGTGGAACGACTCCGATCGAAGTGCTTTCGCAGCACCTCAATGCTACTCCAACCTCTCCTGTACTGCTCAATCCGAACATTCCACCGGCGTTAACGATGGTTATCGTCACTGCACTGGCTAAAGATCCAAATGCGCGTTTTGCCAGCGCGGCTACGATGACGGCTGCTATCGCGGAGT
>DATMNR010000508.1:0-9626 GCA_035568795.1 Ktedonobacteraceae bacterium | reverse complement strand
CATCTGCATCACCTCGCTCTCACGGCTGGTCTCAATGTGAAGCGCATCGTTGCTCATCTGCATGCTCAATCTCTCGGCAAACCCACTCGTCCAGAACGCCCAAAATCACCGTTCGCTCGCTTACAAGTCCAAGGAGGTCTCCGATGTCCCATCCTCCTACACCATTTCCCAACAGAGTCATACATCGGCCCCTACGTATGTCCGGAGTATTGTGTTAAAAGTCATAATTGGCACCTACAAAAAATTTCGCGGATCGGTAATGTGTCCGGTAATCGCTGTAGCTGCAACAGTAGCCGGGCTACCTAGATAAATTTCAGCAGTGGGATCACCCATACGCCCAGTAAAATTGCGGTTCATCGTTGTTAGCGCGCGTTCACCAGGGGCAAGCACACCGAAATGACGTCCGATACAAGGGCCGCAGCCAGGAGTACCAACTGATGCACCAGCCTGTACAAACGTTTCAAGGTAACCTAACCGCATGGCCTCAAGATAAACCTCGCGAGAGGCGGGAACTACTACCATACGCGTCTGCGGATGGATTGTTTTTCCTCGCAAAATGTTTGCAGCGATTGCAAGATCATCAAGGCGTCCATTGGTACAGGTACCGAGAAACACCTGATCGATACTCACGTGCCCGACTTCTTCAACTGAAGAGACATTGTTGACATCTGGCGGACAGGCAATCAACGGCTGCAATCGCGAAGCATCTATCTCTACAACACGTTCATATCTTGGGTTGTGTGGGGCGAGCATAGGATAGTCGCGTTCGGTACGGCCGCTAAGCCATGCCCTGGTTGTTGCATCTGGTGTAACCAATCCTACCTTGCCTCCCATTTCAATAGCCATATTGCAGAGCGTGAAACGCTCGCTCACCGACATTTGCTCAATCAGGTCCCCAGTGTATTCGATTGCGCGATAATTAGAGCCATCAACGCCAATCCTACGTACTATTTCAAAGGTAACGTCCTTTGCGTAGACACCAAACGGAAGTGTTCCAAAGATGTGAATATTGATCGTTGTCGGAATACGAAACCAGGTACGTCCTGTAGCATAGGCCACACCAATATCGGTGGATCCCATACCTGTCGCGAATGCTCCAAGCGCGCCATACGTGCATGTATGGCTATCGGCTCCAACGATTACGTCTCCAGGGAGAACATACCCACGTTCTGGCATCACCTGGTGACAGATGCCTTCCTGCAAAATGGTAATATCTTGCTCCTGAGCGAATGTACGAATGTCACGTTGCAGTGTTGCCGACGCAATAGTTGCAGCAGGAATAATGTGATCAAAGACAATGTGTGACCGTCCCGTATCGAAAACGCGCCCATCGTTTTGTTTTGTTAACTCCCGAAACGCCTTGATTGCCAGCGGGGTTGTGGTATCGTGACTCATCACACGATCAACCTCCACCACAACCGTTTCGCCTTGCTCTACAGTGCGGCCCAACTTGTTGCTAAAAATTTCTTCGGTTAATGTTCCCATACGACACTTCCTTTCTGCTGATACCATGTATGAATAAATTCGTCTACTTCTTCCTGTGAAACGTGATCCAACATCGATGTGGCGCATTAGTCCAAAATCTGTTGGAGTGAGCACCTCATACGATCGAGGATTGCGAAGTACGGCTTTCGTATGTATACCTGCTCTATGTGTAAAAGCGCCTGGAGCAGTGATCGGCATATTAAAAGGAATAGGGAGATCAAGACACTCTGACACAAAGCGATCGAGTGGGGCGAGTTGAGTAAGATCATACTCCTCCAACAGCTCTGGATGATGAATATAGAGTTGTGCGATGAGCCCACTGAGCGAGGCGATACCATTGCGTTCACCAATACCCATTACTGTGACGTCAAGGCAATCTGCGCCAGCTTCCAGCGCGGCAAACGTATTAGCGAGGGCACATCCCGTATCATTGTGACCATGGAATTCAATGCCAACCTGTGGATAACGTTCAGCGCAGAGACGGACAAGTTGTTCAACCTGGCGAGGTGTTGCGATACCAACGGTGTCTGGCAAACCAATGCGCTGCACCCCGGCATTAACGACGGCATCAAAGATGGTCAACAAGTCAACCAGGTCGCTTCGAAATGCATCCTCAGCGGAAAAGCGCACATAGCGTCCAGAAGATCGGATGAGTTGAATCAGGGGCAAGGTCTCCGCAAGCATCCGATCAATGCGACGACCATGGCTATAAGCACGTAGTTCAGCCGATGTACCGTAAAAGAGATTCAACCCAAAGACAGGGGTATCTAGCGCGGCCTGTACATCAGCCTCAACACAACGTACATGTGCAATGATATGAGCATACAGATCAGCTTCACACAATACATGGGCAGTACGCTTTGCGCCTGGCGAACTAATTGGAGAGGGAACCTCTATGAATGTTACACCTAGAGCATCCAGCAAGTGTGCTATCGTTAATCGTTGCTCAAGGGTAAAGAAAGCTCCAATATACTGCTCACCCTCACGTAATGTGGAATCGAGAATAGCAAGTGATCTCATGATGTCGTCTCCCCCTGTTGAGCAAGTTCCTTCAGTACCAATTCAAGGATATCAATAGCCTGGGTATATTCAGCGATATGTATATGCTCCTGAGGCGTATGGTCAAGACGCGAGTCACCTGGTCCATATGCGACAATATTCTGTCCCCACGCTGGCCCCACAACATTCATATCAGAGGTTCCCGTTTTGTGTTTGAAGACGGGTTGACCTCCGATTGTTCGAATAGCTGAAATGAAAGCACGCGATACAGATGTCGTACGCATTGTCTGAAATGCCGCCTCTTGACCAGAAAAACTGATATGTGCTTCATCTTCGTCAGCCCACCTCTCCAATTGCGTACATAAAGCCGCGATATCGTAACCGGGAGGTAAACGGAAACCGATACGTACCTGCGCCTGATCCTCTAAACCATCCTGGTTGGTGCTAATACTTCGCAGCGATGGCATGAGCGCGGCAAATGTGGAGTTTGTAGCATATTGCCTATTCCATTCAGAAGCATGCTGACACACTCGATTCCAGAAAGTCACAGCCACTTCGTTCGGATTTTGTTGCGACCCAGCACTGTGATGTGCTGGACGAGTTATGCAATATTCCAGCAGCAACCTGCCCTTGTAGCCAATCGTCACCGCCTGACTTCCACCAGGCTCTCCAATAACACAGGCTAAGGGCTGGTAGCGTTCAACAACAGCTCGAGCACCCCTCGAGGTCGCAGATTCTTCCTCAACAGCGCCAATCACCATAATTGGGTGCTGGAAAGAGTCTGCATACGCAGAGCGCGCCAGGCGAACAGAGGCACACAGAAAGGTAGCTAACGGCCCCTTTGCATCTACCGCACCTCTTCCATGTAATATGCCATCCTGTATACGAACCGGAATATTGCCGTGAACAGTATCCATATGACCTAGCAAGATAATTGGCTGGGAACCTGTATGTGCCTCACGAGGTTGGGTACTGGCGATCCAATTTCCAACATCGTCAATATAGCTATGCAGGCCTAATAGTTGCGCTTGCTCAACCAGGTAATGAGCCAGTGTGCTCTCCTGGCGAGAGTAGCTAGGTATGGTGAGCATGTTCTGGAGGAGAGATACTTCGACTCGCTGATCGTACTCCGTATCTACAGAGTCAACTCGTGTAAGTGCCATGTCGTTGGATCGCCCTTCAAGCAATACTTCTTCCATTACGTACAATACACGTTCCAGTTGTTCCTCAGTTATCACCAGAGGTGGCGACAAGCGAATGACGTTCGATCCAGCCTGAAGAGCTAATACGCCGCCTTCACCCAATGCTTCAAGGTATGGCTGCACACGTCGCTTGAGTTCAATACCAAGTAACAATCCCTTCCCTCGTACTTCGCGAATAAGTGGAGAGTGCAGCGTCCCGAGTCGTTGCAAGGCATGCTGTCCAAGAGCAGCAGCACGCTCTGGAAGAGTTTCTTGTTCAAGGATATCAAGGGTAGCCAGCGCTGCGGCACAGGCTAATGGATTACCGCCAAAGCTACTGCCATGTATGCCTCTGGTTATATGCCCGCTCTCCATTACACGTTGGCCTAAACAGATTGCCCCCATCGGAATACCACCGGCCAGGGATTTTGCCAAACAAAGAATGTCAGGCTGCAGATCGTAGTGCTGGCATGCAAAAAGTCGTCCTGTTCGACCAAAGCCTGTCTGTACCTCGTCAATAATCAGCAAGGCTCCTCGTTCACGACAGAGAGATACCAGGCCATGTATGTATTCTTCACAGGCTACATGAACACCCCCTTCACCCTGAACCAATTCAATAATGACCGCAGCAGTTTCCTCATTGATTGCTGCATCTGCTGACGCGAGGTCGTTGTAACGAATGTGGCTAACACCGGGGACAAGTGGTGTAAAAGGTTCACGAAAGTGTGGCTCCCACGTCGCTGAAAGTGCACCCATCGTGCGGCCATGGAATCCGCGAATCGTTGCAACTATTCCTGTGCGACCTGTGGCGATACGAGCAAATTTGAGAGCACCCTCCACGGCCTCGGTTCCACTGTTACAGAGAAAGACCTGATCGAGTCCGTTGGGCAAAATGCGTGCAAGCCGTTCAAGTAGACGAGCGCGCATATCGTTGTAGAAAATTTCGGGACAGGTGATAAGACGCTGTGCCTGCGCTGCAATTGCGGCAGCAATCTCAGGTCGCGCATGCCCAATGTTTGCTACTCCATAACCCGCGGTGCAGTCGATGTATTCGCGTCCATCACTATCCCATACTAGAGCACCACTGCCTCGTACAATTGCTACAGGACGCTTACTGTACACGCCACTCGTGTATGTATTTTCAAGTTCGATAGTTGCATTCATATGAGATTCCTTTCAGCGTGGATAGGCAATGATTCAATGACTGTTCCAGCTCCATTGAGCACATCCAGTAACGAGTTACTGCCAATACAGACTCTTGGCACACCATTTTGAAGAGCCTCTTGCGCTCCAAGTAGTTTCTTGCGCATGCGTCCTCGGGCACATGGAACGTAGTCTGCAAGTTGATGGGTTGGGATTGAGCGAATGAGGGTTGTTTGATCTTCCGGATTCGCAAGCAACCCCGGAACATTTGTCATTATGACCAGTACATCAGCATGAAGTGCAGCGGCGATAGCGCTGGCAACTCGGTCCCCATCGACATTCAAGCGTTCGCCTTCCAGACCTAATGCCAGGGGTGCGATGACCGGTATATAGCCACTATCGAGTAGCTGGCAAAGCAGAGCATCATTTACGTGTTCAATCTGTCCCGTGTAATCGTCATGCAATATTTGTACGCGACCACCTGGCATTATTGAGCGTACCGCCGATTTTCGCTTTGCAATTAGAAGTCGTCCGTCAACTCCCGCCAGTCCGAGAGCATTAACACCTTGTTGTTGTAGGGAGGCCACCAGTTCGGTATTGATCTGGCCAGCAACAGCCATTGTATAGATACGCAAGGTCTCGCTATCGGTGTAGCGGCTGACCATCCCGCCCGGTGAAGTAATCATGCGTACTTGATGTCCCAAACGTTCGGAGAGCATGTTTGTGAGATCAGAGCCTCCATGAATCACTACAAGACGTTGTCCGTCAGCAACACATTGAGCAATCTCATGCACTATGTTCGTAGTAGCGACACCATTACTGCCGCCAATCTTTACCACAATCGTCATCACAATTCTCCTATACTGGATGCAAGCCGGGAAATGTTAATCCGATCGATTCTTCCCATTCAAACATGCAGTTGAGCGCCTGCACTGCATTCCCGGCAGCGCCTTTCATCAGATTATCCAGAGCTGCGATGACTACCACATGCTGCTGGTCACGATCAAGTTCAAAGCCGATATCACAGTAGTTACTTCCTACCAGAATCTTGGGTTCTGGATAGCGATAAACTCCGCTTCGTTCTTTGACCAGGCGAATGAACGGCTCTCCCTGAAAGGCTTGACGATAGAGGCGCCATAATGTGCGCTCATCGACGCTTTCATTCAAAAAAACATGTGCAGTAACAAGTACTCCTCGCACAAGTTCAATTGCTGTGGCAGAAAAAGCGATATGCTGGCGAAGTTCTGCACCTTCTTCAAGTTCAAGCTCCTGTATAAGCTCGGCGGTGTGACGATGCCCTGAAGGTTGAAATGAGCGCACAGCTCCGCTCCGTTCGGGATGATGACTACTGGGACCAGGAGTTGCTCCTACTGCTGATGAACCAACCTTGGCATCCACAACAAGAGGGATGGCATAATTCACAAGACCCGCGCGATAGAGAGGAACCAAGCCTAGAATTGAGGCCGTTGCCATACAACCAGTGCCACTAACGAGCGTCGCCTCAGGCAGTTCCTCACGATGCAATTCAGGCAAACCATAGACAGTTTCTTCCAGGAGATTGGGTGCGATGTGAGGTACGCCATACCACTCTTCGTAAAGCGCAGAAGAACGCAGCCTGAAATCGGCTGAAAGATCTATGATACGTGGTGCGATTGATCTGTAACGATCAATTTCTCCTGCAGTCAGACCATGAGGTAAACAAAGAAAGAGCATGTCACACGAAGTCAGGTCATCTGGATGCGAGAAGCGCAGCGAGCTAATTTTGCGTAAATTCGGATGCACGCTATATAAGTAACGACCGGCATGACCGTTGGACGCCACCTGTGTCAATTCAACATGAGGATGAAAGAGTAGAAGTCGTGCCAGCTCTCCCCCAGTATAGCCGGATCCACCGACTATAGCAACACGCTGTCGATTCATCTCACAGCCTCCTCACGCACGCCACTCAGTATATAGTCAAGCATCACATTGGGTATATCAACACCAGTTGGAGCGATGCTATTACGGAACTCCATGGTAGCGTTGATTTCATTGATCAGTAGCCCACATTGCGGGTCTTCCAGTACATCGATTGCCAGAATCCCTCCACCGACAGCCTGGGCAGCACGTACACATAGACTATCAAGATCAGGAGTGACCGGGCAGTTGCTGGCAACTGCTCCTCGAGCTGTATTTGTGACCCAGTGTTCGCTGGTGCGATAGATCGCACAGATAGTGCGGTCGCCGACGACAAACGCACGAATATCTCTTTGCGGTTTTGCAATATGCTCTTGCACATAATGGACGTGATGCTGGTAGGAGCCAAGTGTCTCCTGGTGTTCGATTACCGCCTCAGCAGCATCACGGTCATTAATTCGCGCTAGCAGGCGCCCCCACGACCCAGTTATGGGCTTGAGTACAACAGGGTAACCCAGCATCTCTATGCCATTGATGGTTACCTGGGAGTCAAACGCTAGCAATGTACGCGGAGTCGGAATACCTCCTCGGAGTAGCGCAAGCGTTGTGAGCAACTTGTCGTTACACGTTGCAGTAACTGTGGCTGCGTTACATACACGCACGCCCCAATGCTCCAATACATGGAGTACCGTTAACCCTCGTGACTGACTCATGCTGCGACAAAGAACAGCATCGTAAGCATGCCATCGCTCATCTGGATGAGAGAGATCAAGCAACAATTCGCCATCATCAATGATGTCAAACGCAATAGACCTTTGTCGTAGCGCTTCGATCAACAGTTTTTCTTCAACACGGATTCGTGATGTGAGAATAGCCAGTCTAACCATGTCACTCACCCCAATCTTCTTCAACCTGTGGTGCCAGCGCCACCGCTGGAGGTTCCAGACGCAACACTTCTAATTCCGCACTACAATCTGGACAGTAAGTGATCTCTCCAACCATGAGATCCTGGACAGTAATTTCGGCTTCGCATTCTGGACAATGTGTCATGTGTTGTGTTCCTCCTTCGAATTTGACCACGTGATTTTGGACAAACAAAAACGCCCTTCATCCTTCATTCAGGGAAGGACGAAGAGCGTTAAAGAGCGTTCTCGTGGTGCCACCTTCATTTGTTGATGCCTCACGACATCAACCTCGTCGAGTACTAACATACTCCAGCCCGTTAACGGGGGCATCCGGCTAAGGTCTACTTTCGCCTGTAGCGATTTCTTCTCGCAGCTCCGGGTTTTATTCACGGTTGATTGACATACGAGCTTCTCACCAATCGCTCGCTCTCTGGATGCCACCAGGAACCGTTACTCGTCCCTTCAAGACTTTAGTATTATTAAGTTGTTCATTGAATTCCTGGTACAAGTCGAAGGACAAATAAAAACGCCCTTCATCCACTTACTAGCAAAGGACGAAGAGCGAAATATACAACTCTCGTGGTACCACCTTCATTTGTCAGTGCCTCACGACACCAACCTTGTCGAGTACTAACATACTCCAGCCTGATTACGGAGGCATCCGGCTAAGGTCTACTTTCGCGTTTCGCGATTTCTTCTCGCAGCTCCGGGTTTTATTCACAGCGCATTGACGTATGAGCTTTTCACCAACCGCTCACTCTCTTGACGCAACAGACAACTGTTACTCGTCCCTTCGAAGCTTTTATTGTATTCAATTGTATTTATTGTAGTTAACGTATAGCATGAATGTTGCTGTTTTGTCAAGGTTTTTCAAGTTTCTGAAAATTTTGCCCTTGATTTTCACGTTTTAGTATGGTAATCTCGCTTTTGTAATATACATAATATGGAGGTAGTAATATGCCAGTAATAGTCATTCCTTCGGTATCCACGTTGAGTGGTATTCTTCATTGAGTAGTCTTAAGCTTACAACATTGAGAGGGTGATTTCTCGCGGAACTTCGCGTCTCACCCACGTATACCGGGCACTTAAACCTATTGTCTATCCTATTCGCAAGGGCAATAACGAGAGTCGCTCGTAGTTCTTCCTCACATGTTCGGCCTGAGACATACTCCAACCAGCCAAGGCCGTTTTGATACCACTCCGGAGATACTCGCTTCACATCTAAAGTTCTTCTTGCGTGATTCCATGCCTTAAGTTGATGAGACGAAATATATGGTATGCCTGCCGATGCAACTTCAGACAGCACTTGTGGTCCGATACCAAGCTCTCGTCACAAAAGCATTACTTGAAGGCAATGAGTTATGCAATAGAACAAAATCGCAGGCTATAGAGAGTAAATCATGTCAATATGCCCAAAGGAGCTAATACTTTGAAGAGATCTTTCGAAGAGGATCCTGAAGAAGAGCTTATCACATTCGAGAAAATAAAGCCTGGTTTGCGCGAGCGTGCTCGAACCCGCTCTCATGCGCAAGCCAAACCTACAAGGAAAGCGAGTTATGAAAGTAGTTCTGACGTTCAGCGTTGGTTGCGCGAACAATCGTATGATGTCCAGCAACCTGACACAGGTTTCCATCCAACATTGCTGGCATCCAGGCGCGATGCACCCTGGATACTTTCTTCGCTCGAGCCATTCTATAAGCAGCATTTGATCACGGATGTGCTGCATGAAGCTCATAGCGGAAAAGAGGCTACGGTCTACTGCTGCAAGGCCCATCCATCGACAGGTATGGAATACCTGGCGTCAAAGATATACCGGCCACGCATGTTTCGAAGCCTGCGCAATGATGCCATCTATCGCTATAGCCGGGTTCAGCGCGATGAACAGGGTCAGGCAGAGCATGGTAACAGCCGCAGGGGTAGCGCTGCAACACGAAAGACTGAGAAGGGACGTGCGGCCCAGGTGGCATCATGGATCGAGTATGAGTACCAGACTCAACGCCTGCTCTACTCCCATGGT
>DATMNR010000507.1:0-2129 GCA_035568795.1 Ktedonobacteraceae bacterium | reverse complement strand
TTAGTCTGTCAGAGGAACAGAACCGCACGCGGTTCGCGCATCTCGTGCCAATTCGCTATGAACGGATGACCACCTCGCCTTTTGCTTTTCTGCGCGGGTCGTCAATTGTCATGGCACAGGATCTGGCAGCAACACCTGTTTCAGGTATCCAGGTACAGCTCTGTGGTGATGCGCACCTCAACAACTTTGGCATCTACGCCTCGCCAGAACGTAACCAGGTCTTCGATCTCAATGACTTTGACGAGACACTTCCAGGTCCATGGGAATGGGATGTTAAACGCCTGGCGGCAAGCATTGTGATAGCGGGAAGGAGTAACGGCTTCTCTCAGGATATTAACAGACAGGCAGTGTTGAGTTGTATGGCGTCATACCGCCAGCGCATGTGGGAGTACAGCGAATTGCGTCACCTGGAAGTGTGGTATGCGAGGATCGATTATGCGTCTTCGCTTGAGGCAGTGAACAACTCGTTCCGCTGGTGGATTAATAAACAGAGCAAGAGGGCCACCCGGCGTACGCATGTAGAACTCGCACCTAAACTGACGCAAGAAGTGAACGGTCAGATCTTGATCAAACCTGAACCTCCAGTTTTAACACGTCTCAAAGACGAAGAACTGACACATATGCTGAGCGCATTAGTAGAAGAATACCGTACCACCTTGCGTGATGATCGGCATGTGCTGTTGAACAAATACCGCTATGTGGATGTCGTCCACAAAGTGGTCGGCATTGGGAGCGTAGGCACGCGCTGTTATGTCGCCTTACTACTGGGAAATGGCACCGACGATCCTTTGTTTCTGCAAATCAAACAGGCACAAGCCTCGGTCTACGAGCGCTATCTTGGCCGAAGTGCGTACGCCAACCACGGACAGAGGGTCGTCATGGGTCAACGTCTGATGCAGGCTTCCAGCGGTATCTTTTTGGGCTGGACACGATTACGCACCTTCGACTTTTACATCCGCCAACTGCGAGATATGAAGTTATCTGTGGACACATCAACCCTGACCGATGCTGGTCTTAATGAGTATGCGAAATTCTGTGGGTGGGCGCTTGCTCGTGCCCATGCCCGTTCAGGCGATCCCGCCATGATTAGTGGTTACCTGGGTCAAAAAGATGTGTTCGATCAGGCGATTGCTACATTTGCTGAAATCTATGCTGATCAGACTGAACGCGATCATGCTGCGCTTGTAGCCAATCTCCAGACAGCTCAGCCACCTACACTCGGTTAGAAATATGTATAAGAAACCTGGAAGCTTTTCGTTTCTGATCAGTTTTCGGATAAAGTCTTCGTGAGTTTTTCTGCCTCAAGCTCTGGCTGCACTGCTTGAGGCGCTTCCTGGGGAAATTGATCGGCATTTTTTGACTGGTATCTTTTCCAATATGCGATAACGATTTCCTGGGCGACTCCAGCGACAGGCACTGCCAATAACGCACCAAGAATACCGAAGCGTTCTATGCCTGCAAAGATCGCAAAGATGATGAGAATGGGATGGACTCCGACGGTATTGTGAAATATACGGGGTTCGAGTATCGAACCTAAAATCACCACTTGAAGGACTATAATACAGATACCAACAATCAGGGCTGTCTCCCACCCTTGAGGAAGCGTGAGAAGGATACAGAGCAATCCTGATACAAAGCCTCCAATCATCGGGATAAAAAACAGCGCGAACGAGAGCACTCCAAGCAAGACGAAAAAAGGACTGCCCGCAATCCAGAGAATAATGCCTGCACCCAAGCCAGCTACGATGGCAAGTATAAGGAGGCCACGAAAATACCCCCCAACCGCTCTGTCCCCCGTACTCACCAGAAACGCAATCGTGTCCCGGTATTTTAGTGGCGTTCTCACGCGAAGCCAGTGTACGATACGTGAACCATCGAGGATGAAGTAGACGCTGAGGGTCGCAATAGTGATCGCAAAGATGATCCAGGTGAATATTCCTCTGACAAAAGGAAGCGCGCCGCTGAGCAGACCATGCAGTTGTACAATGAGGACGCTGCCGAATCCTGTAAACACTTCTTTTGAGATGCCAATCTGTTGCAAAACATCCAGCAACGGGCGCAATTGAAGCTCACCAGCAGGGCTAAAAAGATGCGTGATGATGGCTATGAGAGCGGCCAATTGCTGTACA
>DATMNR010000506.1:0-8686 GCA_035568795.1 Ktedonobacteraceae bacterium | reverse complement strand
CACGCAGCAAAGGCGTACCCAACTCGTCAGCCATATCAATCATGCGCCGGACCGCTTCTATTACAGCCACACGCTCCTCCGGCGATGCCTGTACGAGCCGACAGGAGGTATCCAGACAGGCAAGAGCGATCCCATTTGCTGCCGATACCTCGCGCAATCGGCGGCGCACCGCTGGAGGAGTATCCTGTTCGATGATTGCTCCATCAGCCAGACGCCACTCGATAGCATCGTAGCCGTAACGTACTGCCGCTGCGACAGCTTCCTCGACAGTCCATCGCGGGCAGGCGAGTGTAGAATAAGCAAGTCTCATACCACTTATCCTTTCATACAATCTTGCTTGCAGCCAGGGGAGACGTCATAACCAAGTGAATGTCACCATAGCACCAGCAGGAAGTGTATAGTTGAAAGATTGCGAGCCGTTCCAGCGCACAGTGAACGTTCTGCTGAAACCATCGTTATACACCACGACTACTTTAGAGCCATTTGGATTTTTGAATGCGGTATCCGAGATGCTGCCGAGGCTGTCAGACCCAATGCGATATGCTCCTGGAACAACGAACTTACTGAAGTGCCCAATCAAGTCGTAATCGTTCGTGTAGACTACGTTAGGCGTACCTGGATCGACGGTTATTACACCCAAGCAGTCGGGGCAGCCGCCATTGTGTGGACCATGATTGGATTCAAGCGCAATGTTCCAGAGCACCACCGCTTTGGCCCAGTTTTGCACCGATTGCATCAAGAGATCACCGGTGCTGATGGGAGTGACACTCGCTCCTGTTGCGCATTCTGTTTCGTATGCATCCTTAGTCGGATACAGGGCGTGAATCGCACTCATGATAGTAGGACTGCCTGCATAGCAGTGCCAGGAAATTCCAGCAATATCGCGATTAGTAGCGGGGTCGTCCAATAGCGTTTTGGCATAATTCGGATTATCCCAGTTATGGTCATAAGGGATGATCCTGGGATGCAGGTCGGCCTGTTTGAGGGCAGGACTCAAATAGTTTTGAATGAATTTTGACTCGTCACTGGCGGAAAAGATCATACCTGGATAGGTATCGGGTGCGTATCCGGGTTCATTCTGCGGGGTGATGGCGTAGATGGGAATACCCTGTGCCTGGTACGCCTGAATGAACTTGACAAAATACTGTGCCAGGGGACCGTAATCGGAGGGGATGAGCGTACCAATCTGCCCATCGGAGGTACCGTACATCGACCCGTTCGTCTTCATCCATGCCGGTGGGCTCCATGGATTCGCCATAAACTTCAGCGAAGGATTGAGCGCAAGCGCTTGTTTGAAGAGAGGAAGGATATAAGCCGTATCATGGTTGATGGAAAATTTCGACAGCGTGGGATCGGTCTGACCGGGGGGAAGATCGTCATATGAATAGGGACCATTGACCGAGAAATCCGAAGCACCCATCGGTATACGCACGAAGCTGATGCCGATGCCGTTGACCGGATCGAATAAACGCTCCATCAGGTTGTTGCGCTGGCTGGTGCTCATCTGCGTATAGATGAGCCATGCGGAGGAATCGGTGACAGCCGCCCCAAAGCCGTCCATTTGCTGAAAGTGTTGTTGTTCATTGACATCGATTGTCGAGGAATCGTCGCCCTGACTGCCTGAAGTGAATGTGAGGCCAGGTTGCGCAGTGAGCCGATTACTTCCATCACTCGTAGTAAGCCAGACATTGACACCGGTTCCACCCGTCCCCGATAGAGACCGTGTGACAAATACAGCAGCCAGTAGAATGCCGATGATGATGCAGATGCCGACAAGCACCCGCAGGGCGATATGGAGACGAGCAGATGAAGACATAGTAGCTGCTTCCTTCTCAATCAGATTGATTCACACAGAATCAGTCTTCTCCTTCTTGATGCGCGAGCGGGCTGAGTTGAGGAACTCATTTTCAAGGATCTTTGCCACAGCTTACATGTAGCTCCCTCTTTTGCTTTTCACTCATGCCGCTCAAAAGCGGGTGTCTAAAAAGTGACTCACCGCTTCTGCCTCACGTGCTTTCGCGCGTCGTGTAAAACACTGTACAACAACTGAAGCAGGAGTTCAAGCAAGGAGACCATCTGGTTTAACTGGGAGGTTTTTTTCGAAGGATACTGAACGCTCCAGAAGTCAATTTCATAGGCGTAGTGGTGAAAGAGTCGTTATCAGTATTCATTGTAATTCTGTACCTATTTCGACTCTCTTTGGTTTGATTGTAGGAGAGGATGTCAGCCTTACGTAACTTTTTAGGACAATAACCATGGCAGAAAAACGATACGTTATCTGAAGAATGACAATCACAAACAGTACAACTGCGGCTGCCACGCCAGGAGGGAAGTCAAAGGTTGAACGAGTAAACATATAATTATACGAGTAAGTCGCCATGCTTTGCACCTGATTGCCACCCAGGACATAGAAGATTTCGAACACACCGAGGGCAGCGAGGGTACGGAACAGTAACGCGACGGTCAGAGGGCCGTTGAGCATAGGTAAAGTAATCGTCCAAAACTGTTGGAATCGAGTGGCTCCATCGACTTTGGACGCCTCATACAATTCATGTGGGATGACATGAAGTCCGGCCAGGAGTAAGATGGCCATAAAAGGTGTGTGTTTCCATACATCGACGATGATGGCAGCGATTATGATACCGCTATTCGTCTGCAATAGCGTCGCTCCGGGCGCCAATATGTGCATCCGTTGGAGGAAGTAGCTGATGATACCTGTCCGATCATTGTACATCAGGTACCACATCTGAGCAGCGAGAAGCAAGAGAAAGGCCCACGGGACAAGAATAGCGGCCCGTACCAGTCCACGACCTGGAAATGTTCCGTTCAGCAGGAGGGCAATTCCCAGACCAAAAATCGTTTCCAGGGTGACGGCGATAAAAGTGAAGATGAGTGTCGTGCTTAGTGAACTGCGGAACTGGCTATTTGTAATGAGCTGAATATAGTTGCTCAACCCAATAAATTCTACATTACTGGTGCCAGGTGGCCCATCAAAGAAGCTGAGCCAGAGGGAAATCAGGATAGGTAAAAATAATCCAAGCAGAGTCACCAACACGACAGGCAAAACCAGAAAGTACGGGGTGAAACCATTCCCCAAATCCAGGCGTTCCCGTAGACTTGACCTCCTGCTGGAAATTTCTACTGCTTGGGTTGTCATATGCACTTATTCCTTGATGCGGCTCTTCATAGTGACCACGCCTACGAATACGTCTGCCCCGTGCTACCTCAATACAAGCGACTCCCGAAAGGCATTGACAGAGACCCAGCAATTTCTTCCCAAGGTTATGTTCTATAGGGGGATTTTATAGAGATTCCCATCTTTAGTATCACACTACATTATAACATAACCTTTGCTCATCATGCCTTGCAAATCCAACTGAAAAATAAAGCTCTGGTCAGACAACGCTTCACAGGCTGAGATCTTACAAGGATCACTTATTAAAAGCAAATTGACAGACCATATAGTTTCCGGGATTGTAATGGAGAGTGGATTGAGAACCTGCTCACCTGAACGTAAACAGGGTACGTGTCATATAGTGTTTGATAAAGCAGTTTTACAGGAAAGGAGCTGGAAGCTAGCTCTTGAAAATGTAGCCAAATGTGTGTAAAATAGGTATATGTATACACCTAGCGAATTCGGCAAGAGAATCCATGTTTCTGTGAAAACACTGCAACGATGGGACAGACAAGGAGTGCTTCGAGCACACCGAACACCCACCAACAGGCGCTATTACACGACAGCAGATCTCGAATCGATCCTGCCCCAAGCAGCAAGAGCAGGACGAAGAACCGTTGCCTACTGCCGCGTTTCCAGCGTCGCCCAAAAGCCGGATCTGGAAAACCAACAACGCTTGCTCGAAGCCTTCTGCACTGCTCGCGGTTTTGTTGTTGATGAATGGATCAGCGAAATTGGCGGGGGGCTCAATTTCAAGCGGAAACAGTTCTTGCGACTTGTCGATGCCGTGATTGCAGGAGAAGTTTCAACGCTCGTCCTTGCTCACAAGGACCGTTTAGCTCGGTTCGGCTATAGTCTGCTCGCCCACCTGTGTGAAACCCATGAGTGCAAACTTATGGTCATGAACACGGAACAGCTTTCCCCGGAACAAGAATTGGTTCAGGATCTGATCACCATTACGCACTGCTTTAGCTCACGCTTGTATGGATTACGAAAGTATCGAAAAGCCTTAGAGAAGGTGCTGAAAGATGAAAACCGCACACAAAATTCGCATGAACCCGACGCCTGAACAGGTGGAGTATCTCAAGCGTGGCTGCGGTACCAGACGCTTCATCTACAACTGGGGACGGGAGCAGTGGGAACAGCAGTATCAGACCTATAAAGCAGAACTGGAAACGGTGCCTGAGGCTGAGCGCCAGTGTTCCCCTCCCAACGCGCTCGCCCTCAAAAAGCAGTTTCATGCCATTCGAGCAGAAGCCTATCCCTGGACGTATGAGGTGACCAAATGTGTGGTGGAGGGGGCTTTTGACGATCTGGGGAGGGCCTATGCGAACTTCTTTGCGGGGCGGGCTGAGTATCCCACGTACAAGAAAAAGGGCAAGTCGCAAGAGTCCTTCTACCTTTCCAATGACAAATTCACGATAGGCAGTCATTGGATAGCCATTCCGGGATTGGGCCGTTTCGTCTTGGACCAGCGTCAAACGCAAAAAGATCGAGGCAAGCTGAGGCGAAAGCAAGGAACCGTTAATCTCGCGGAAAAGCTGCGCTTTGTCGAGAAAGCTCAGGCCTCGGCTCCGACGAAGAAGCGGAATCGGCGCAAACAGGTGATCTGCGATCAGGTCAAGATCCTAGGGGCCACCGTCTCTTGTGAGGCAGGACGGTGGTATGTGAGTATTCAGGTCGAGATCAAGAAACCTCTTGCTCAAACTCCTGAACCGGTGGTGGGGGTGGACGTAGGCTTGAAGACGGCTGCCGTGGTTTCCGATGGACGCAGGCTTGAGAACCAAAAGCCGCTGGCACTCCATCTCAAAAAACTCAGCAAGCTGCAACGCAAGCTCAGCAAGAAGCAAAAAACCACAGATCCAGAAACGGGCAGAACCATTTTCAGTCAGAACTATCAGAAGCAACGAGTGAAGGTAGCACGCAAGCATCAACAGATCGCGGCTCTCAGACGCGACGTGCAGCACAAGTTCACCACGCAACTGGCTCAGACGGCTGGAAGCATTGGGATCGAAGACCTCAATCTGCTCGGGATGATGGCCAACCGGAAACTCGCGCGTGCCGTTGCCGACGCAGCCATGGGGCAACTCTTGCAGTTCTTGAAGACGAAAGTCGCAAGCGCAGGCGGTCAGGTCTTCATCGCCTCGCGCTGGTTTCCCTCAACCAAACGCTGCTCTGGCTGTGGCCACATCAAAAAGCGCATGCCACTCAAGCATCGCACCTATCAGTGCTTGCGGTGTGGGTTGGTCATCGATCGGGATCTCAACGCTGCTGTGAATCTGGCACAGTTTGCACGTGATATGCTTCGCCACCTTCTTGCCTAAAGGTGGCCGTCCTGGGTAGTGGCTACGACCGATGACGTTAAAGCGCCTGTGGAGCGGATGTGAGACCGAAACGGGAGGGCTGATTCAAAGGTTCCCGTGCCATGGCAATCGGCAATGAAGCAGGAACAACTGACCGCTCAGAGGCGTCTTGTACACCATTGAGTATGAGAAAGGTAGCAGAAAAACCATGTTATATCCGATAATGACAGCGTCGAGAGAACTCATTGATCTGGGCGGAATCTGGGAGTTTAAGCTCGATCACGGCACCGGGTTTGCAGAGGAATGGTTCAGGCAGCCGTTGCAGGAGATGATCCCGATGCCGGTCCCCGCATCATTCAACGACCTTTATGAAGGAACGGAAATTCGCGACCACATTGGTTGGGTCTGGTACGAACGGGAGATCGTCATTCCCGATCATTTCTTCTCGCAACGCATCGTCCTGCGTTTCGGCTCCGTGACACATGAGGCCCGTGTCTACCTCAATGGAACGTTCGTCACCGAGCACAAAGGAGGATTTACCCCGTTCGAAGCAGAGGTCAATGCATTCACCAACAGCGGCAAAAATCGCCTGAGCGTCGCGGTCAACAACATTGTCGACCTTACCACGCTACCCGTCGGCAATTATCGAGAAGAAGAAGTCCCTGGCCTGGGAAAAGTCGTCATAGATACCCCGAACTTTGACTTCTTCAACTACGCAGGCATCCAGCGCCCGGTGAAGCTATATACCACACCGAACACCTATATTCGAGATATTACCTTGACGAGCGAGGTGCATGGAACAATAGCGCAGGTAGGATACAGTGTCGAGGTCGAGGGAGATGCTGAAGTTCATGTCTCGATTTACGATGAAACAGGTGAAACTGCTGCCCAGGGTACTGGACCGGCAGGTGAACTCGCCATCGAGAACGTGCATCGCTGGCAGCCACTGCACGCCTACCTCTATACCTGCAGGGTAGAGCTATGGCAGGAGGGGCGGCGTATCGACATCTACGAGCAGCCATTCGGCGTGCGCACAGTTGCCGTTCAGGAAGGGAAGTTCCTTATCAATGGAGAACCGTTCTACTTCAAGGGTTGCGCGAAACACGAGGATTCACATCTCCACGGTCGGGGTCTGGATGAAGTGCTCAATGTCAAAGACATGAATCTGCTGAAATGGATTGGTGCTAATTCATTCCGCACCTCACACTATCCCTATTCTGAAGAGCTGATGCGTCTCGCTGATCGTGAGGGGTTTGTCATCATCGACGAAGTACCGGCGGTAGGATTGCATTTGAATTTCATAACGCTCCTGAGCGGTGGAGACAAGGCGCATAAAACCTGGGAAGAATTGGGAACGAAAGAGCAACATGAACAGGTGATACGCGAGTTGGTTGCTCGCGATAAAAATCACCCGAGTGTGGTGATGTGGTCGATTGCCAATGAATCTGCTTCCGAAGAAGAGGGAGCGCATGAATACTTCCAACCGCTTGTCCAGCTTGCACGAGCACTAGACCCTCAAAAACGTCCCATCACCATTGTGACGCACATGCAGGCAACTCCCAGTACGAATAAGATTTCGGATCTCGTCGATGTCCTTGCACTTAACCGATACTATGGCTGGTATGTCAAGGGCGGACAATTAGAGATGGCCAAAGCCTACTTGCGAGCTGAGTTAGAAGCCTGGAATCGAGTGCAGCCGGACAAACCAACCATACTCACTGAATATGGCGCCGATACCATCGCGGGCTTCCATGATACAACGCCCGTGATGTTTACCGAGGAGTACCAGGTGGCATGTTTGCAAGCTATTCATGAGGTATTGGACGAGTTTCCTACCTGTATCGGTGAGCAGGTCTGGAACTTCGCAGATTTCATGACCAGCCAGAGTATTACACGTGTCCAGGGTAACAAAAAGGGCGTGTTCACAAGAGACCGCAAGCCAAAAATGGCGGCACACTATCTCCGCGAACGCTGGCTGGCAATACCGGACTTTGGATACAAATAGCGGGTGCCGATCGGCGCGGCACACAGCTTCTCAAGGGAGAAATGGCTGATGCAAGATTCGATGCGCAACCACTCGCCGTAGACAGAAACACCGTTGATGCGGCCGTGGCTGCCAGCATCGGCAGAATGGTTTATTGCTCTCTGTAGAAAGTTTCAAGCCTGAAAGTTTACCTGACATGGCTTGACCCAGGTGAGTCAGGCGGCTATCATTATACAAGATACTTGTCTGACAGATACCGGGGTGAGATGGCCAAAGTATTTCTGTTGACAAGTACAGACAAGGGAATTGTTGTCAATTCGCACCCCTGGTGGGACACCAGAGGTTTGTTACATCTGGACTCCGCCGCAACTCGGCATACCAGAAGAGGCGTGCCGCTTTGGCTTCGCCGTCCGATGCATCAGGGCCCATTAACAAAGGGCCTGTCCTGGCCCAGCATGCCGAGCCAGAATCGTTACTCGACCGAGAACGTTTTACCCCATCGCGGTTTCTCGATGGAACCCGACAGTTCAGTTGGAAAAGAACCTGTAGGTGAACCGTCTCTCTCTGGCGAACCAGAGTGCCTAAGCCTACACCTACCTCTTCTTTCTGAGTCATCAGAAAGTGGAAAGGAGAGGCGGCATTCCTCCCACGGCTGAACCCGTGGGTCTCCTGCCGCAGTGATCATGAAGGCAATTGTGATCGATGCCCCTGAACAGATACGCCTGATAGAGGCAGCGATACCCATTCTCAAGCCTGATGAGGTGCTCGTCCGTTCACGCGCCGCGGGCATCTGTGGCAGCGACGTGGAGCTGTACAGAGGCACCAGGCCACAGGGATTCTATCGTTACCCGCTCGTCCCAGGTCACGAGTGGTCCGGTGAAGTAGCTGCGCTGGGCGAGCGAGTGCGCGGCTTATCTGTCGGAGAACGGGTCGTCGTTGAGGGTTTCCTGTCCTGCGGCACCTGCCGTAACTGCCGCGACGGTCTGAATAATCTCTGCCAGGCAGGCTACGACGAAATTGGATTCACCCGCCCAGGCGGGCTGGCTGAGTACGTGGCCGTTCCGGCGCGACAGGTGCATATCCTTCCCCCTGACGCTTCTTTTCAAGAGGCAGCACTGCTGGAGCCAGCTGCAGTTGTTGCTCAGGGCTTTTTACAGGTCAAACCACGTGCTGCTGAAACGATCGTTGCGATCGGAGACGGAACGATCGGTTTGTTAGCTGTAC
>DATMNR010000505.1:0-4639 GCA_035568795.1 Ktedonobacteraceae bacterium | reverse complement strand
GCCTTGCCACCATGTCGTGGCAGATGGCGAACACCTACCTGGGTGTAGGTATTGCCTGCTCTGATAAACTTGTACAGTATCTCAGTATTAATCATGGCGCCCCGAGTCTCAAGTTTATTTTCACGGAAAAAACTGGTTGGATAGAGTTTGAAAGCACAATCGACATCACGCACATGGATGCCGAAGACAAGCCCAACTAATTGTTTCCAACCCCAGGCATTGACTTTACGCATCCATGTATCCTGACGATCGATCCGATATCCCAAATCTGCATCGTACTCTTCAATCAAAAACAAGAACCGCGCAAGGTCATGAATATCAAATTGCCCGTCAGAATCCATGAAAAACGTCAGATCCTTTGAGGCTGCTTCAAAGCCGCTAATCAGGGCCGCACCATATCCCTGGTTTACAGGATGATGAATGACCTTTACGTATGGATGAGTTGTGCTAATAGTATCCAGGATTGCGCCAGTATCATCCTGGCTTCCATCATCAACGACAATGATTTCAAAGTCTATTATCCATGTCGACAAAGTTTCGATGACTTCACGCACAGTAGTAGCAATTGCCTCCTCTTCGTTATGAGCAGGCAAAACCACCGAAAGGCTACTAGTGTTGGGAGTATGTTTCAACGCTGAAATTTCCTAACTACGTACTCAACCAGGAGTAGCTACCTGGAGAGCGAATAAGATTCATTAGTGTCCCAGTCTAGAATTTGGCTCTATACTTCTCATGGTAAAATACGTAGGATATTGAGTAGGCTTCACACTTCTATGCTATGCATTATACATCAGCAATAACGCTTTTGCGATGGTAATCGTATTTTTCTATACTTGACAAACAGATAGCAATCAGTTATATTGATTATAGCAGATAGTTATGCGAGGTAGGAATGAATCTCTCTGAAAAAATAAAACATCTACGTGAAGTCGAGGGTGAATTACGTGGGCTTAATAGACCAATGACACAAACGGAAGTTGTTAAGGCCATGCAGGAGGAATTGAATGAGAGCATTACTCAGGCATATTTATCGCAGTTGGAAAATGCTAAAAGAGTCCATCTGACCGCTTCGAGCCGCGATCTACTCTCACGTTTTTTTAAGGTGCAACCTGGCTATCTTGTAAGTGACTTGCCCGGCTATAGTACCGATCTGCTTACCGATATGGACTATGATACTGATCGTTTAGGAACGTGGTTACTTGCCAGCGCTGAAGAATGGCGATATGAGCCACCTATCCAGAAGTTTTTCACAAGTCTTGCGAATGTTGAAGATCCACGTCACTATATTGCGCTTTTTTATGAATTACTAGATTTGCCTGTAGATAAACTCGAAAACATTGTCCAAATGATAAAGGCTGTTGAAAATGCTTGAGATTGTAAATGTATAAACGTCCTGCGTCTATAGTAGTGGAACCTTTCTTTTCGTTCACGTACCAAATGTTTCTGTAATCAAAGGAGGAACAGAGCTCATGATAGCAACTGATCCACTTTCTCTCTTATTCATCGCCTGCTTTCTAACTGGATTGGTGTTCTTCATTGTAACAGCCCTTTTGGGGAACCTGGGCCATGGCATGACGCATAATGTTGCACATCATAGTGGTGTTGTGCATACGACTGGCACGCATGCTGTCAGCAATGGAACTGCTCATACTTCGGGCCAAACAGCAAGTTCACATGCTACTTCCCATAATCATGTGAGCACGCAAGGGCAGCACCAGAGCTCCCTTACATTCATCAATCCAACATCCGTTATGCTTTTCTTACTTGGATTTGGCTTTTTCGGCTACTTCTTTCACACTACGATACATGTTGTGGCTGCATTAACGCTGATCCTGGCAGGTATTGGCGGCATCGCGGTTGCTGGGCTGCTACTTATCTTGCTCAGTCGCCTTTTCAGTGGCAGCGAGGAATCGTCGGTGCAAGATGTTTCTGATCGCACAGGTCTACTAGGAAAAGTCAGCATTACTATTCAGGAGAATAACATAGGTGAAATCATCTATGTATCGCCTGGAGGAATGCGTAAAAGCATACCAGCACGAAGCATTGACGGACGCCGTCTTGAGCGCGATCAAGAGGTCGTGGTTGTCAATTACCAGCATGGTATCGCAGAAGTCGATACCTGGGATCATTTCATTCACGAGGATGGAACACCAACTGAAGCATCATATTCCGATGAGCTTGATAAATTGCGTACTTTGCTCGATTCATCAAACACAGAAGACTCACAATTAGTCATGAGAAAAGATTTGCAAAAGGAGTAACGTGCATGGATCCTCTTATTCTACTAATTATAGGCGTCGTCATTGGAGTTGTAGTTCTTTTCATTCTTATCCAAACCTGGGGGCGACTGTTACGTAAGGTTGGACCCAACCAGGCATTGATTGTTTATGGGGCTGTACAAGGGGGCACCAAAGTCATTACAGGTGGTTCGCAATTCGTTGTTCCTCTGTATCAACGTGCTCAAGAATTCTCGCTCGAGCTGATGTCCTTCGACGTTGCACCTGCACAGGATCTCTATACTTCACAGGGTGTAGCCGTCAATGTCGAAGCTGTTACACAGATCAAAGTCCGTTCAGATGAAGAGAGTGTAAAAACCGCTGCAGAACAGTTCCTGAGTAAAAGCCAGCAAGATCGCGAAAATCTGATCCGCCTCGTAATGGAAGGACACCTACGTGGAATCGTTGGTCAGCTTACAGTTGAAGAACTGGTAAAAGATCCGGAGAACGTTGGCGCGAAGATGCTCAAGACCGTCACTCCCGATATGGATAAGATGGGATTGGAAGTTATCTCCTTCACCATTAAAGATGTGCGCGATAAGAACGAATACATCACAAATATGGGTCGACCGCAGATCGCTCAAATCAAGAAACAGGCTGACATCGCTGCGGCCCTGGCACAAAGGGATACACAAATCCAACAAGCCAATGCCTCCCGTGAAGCAGCCGTCTCCAAATCTGCCGCCGATCAAGAGCGTGTCAAGGCTGAAACTGAATCGCTTGCACTGCAAGCAGAATCGCAACGTAACCTCGCACTGAAAAAGGCTGCCTTTGATGCCGAAGTGAAGAAACAGCAAGCCACGGCTGATAAAACCTACGACATCCAGGCAAATTTGATGCAGCAACAAGTTGTCACGGAATCCGTCAAAGTGACCGAGGTGGAGAAAAACGCGCAAATCAAAGTGCAGCAGGCTGAAATTCAGCGCCGCGAACTAGAACTGCAAGCGACGATCCAGAAAGCTGCCGAGGCTGAACGTCGACGTATTGAGACGGCTGCCGAGGCCGAACGCCAGCGTCTTATTCTCGAGGCACAGGGTCAAGCTGATGCGGCCAGGGCACGCGGCGTTGGTGATGCCGAGGCAAACCGCGCACGCGGTCTGGCCGAAGCTGAAATAATCCGTGCAAAAGGTCTGGCCGAAGCAGAGGTGATACGTGCCAAAGGTGAAGCAGAAGCTGACGCCATGAAGGTCAAAGCTGCTGCATTCCATGAATACAATCAGGCGGCAGTTTTGGATAAATTACTCACAGGCATGCCTGAAATGGTTCGCGCCATAGCAGAGCCGCTGAGTAAGGTGGACAAAGTAACCATCGTCTCCACTGGCAATAGCAACGGTAAAGACGGGCTAGGAGCCAGTCGACTCACCGGGGATATTGTGAATATGGTGGCGCAGATCCCAGCTCTCTTCGAACTACTCAGTGGAACACGCATCGGCGATTTGATGAATCGGGTTCCTGCTCTGGTTAATCAGGATCAACAACCTGTTGTAACGAACAATGTCAGCGCCAATGGCACTGGTTCTACTGATACTGTTGATGCAACATCTAACGAAAAGTAGCGTTCTCGCATGTGAGAATAGGGACAAGGGCGGGGTAGATTCCGCCCTTTCCTGAATGCTAAAACGATGAATGATGGTGGCGAAACAATCGTCTCATTTCATCGTAGCATGTGCAAGAGTATTTTACTAATGGGGGAAAGTAGATGAATTTGTTGGAGCGTGTACTTACCCTTTTACGGGCTAATCTCAATACAATGGTAGAGAAGGCAGATGATCCAGAGAAGATGATGAAGCAACTTCAGATTGATATGCGCAATCAATTGATGCAAGTGAAAACGCAAGTTGCTACAGCGATTTCAGAAAGCCGTAAGCTACACAGTCGTGCTAAAGAGAAGAAGGCTGAGGCAGAAACCTGGCACAGAAAGGCAGAACACGCCATCCAGCAAAACAATGATACAGCAGCACGCAGTGCCCTTAGTCGCTACAACGAGATCATCAGGCAGGCCCAACGTTACCAACAACAACAACGGGAACAAGAGCAGTTGGTTTCAACAATGAAAGGGGTGCTACAACAACTCGAGGCGAAGATTTCCGAAGTTGAGACCACTATTGAATTGCTTGCCACTCGCAAACGCAATGCATTACTACAACAACGAGTTTTTGGCGCGCTTAAAAAATCAGATGAAATGAAAGATTCAGGACGAGCGGAACGAGCTTATGATGGTGTGATGGAATCTGAGGCTCGCGCCCATGCAATGGCAGATCTGCACCAGCGTGATCTGGATGTTCAGCTAGAGCAACTATCCAAAGAGCAGCTACTTGAACAACAATTGAAAGCACTTAAAGCAAAGAACCCTTCTGCGATGG
>DATMNR010000504.1:0-11889 GCA_035568795.1 Ktedonobacteraceae bacterium | reverse complement strand
TGTCAGGGAAGTGACGAACTGCGCACCGTCTACCATTTGAGCCAGGAATTCGTGACCTTGCTCAAAGAACGTCAGCCAGAGAAGCTGGATGACTGGCTGGCCAGAGCCAAAACAAGTGGCGTGAGCGAGCTAGGGAGCTTTGTCAAGGGTATTCAGCGCGATTATGCGGCTGTGCGAGCAGCATGCTCCCTTCCTTGGAGCAATGGGATCGTCGAAGGGCATGTGAATCGCCTCAAATTCATCAAACGAAGTATGTTTGGTAGGGCCAAGCTTGACCTGCTCCGGGTCAAAGTCCTTCATCAGATCTAAGACCCGTACCACTCTCCTCTCACTTCTCGTTTCCTCCTTCGACGGTTGTGGCTTCACCCTCTACCCAGTGAGCGGTATCACCAAATGTGAGGATGAGCCCAAAATGGGAGCCGTTCCATCTATATTTCAACTCTTTTAGCATCAGGATCAGCTAATGGAAGCGTAAACCAAAACGTCGATCCTTCTCCTTTTGTGCTCTCAACACCAACTTCGCCCTGGTGTTGCTCAATGATTGCCCGACAAATATTCAATCCTAAACCCAAACCTACGCTAGAACCTCTCTGCCTCTTTATCCCCTCCACCTGGTAAAAACGCTCCCAGACCTGAACTTGCTCTTCGGGAGTAAGTCCCGGACCCTCATCCCGTACTAAGACACACACAACATTTTCCTCTTTTTTCAATTGAACATCCACCGGGCGACCTTCTTGTGAGTATTTCAGTGCATTCGTCAAGTAGTTGTTAAGAACCTGTCCAATGCGCTCTGGATCAGCAATGACTGGTACGGTTATTCCTTCGGGCATCTGCAAATGGATAGCACGTTTGAGAATGGTACTGCGCTGATCCTCGACCATCTCCAGCACAATAGTTGCAAGATCACAGAGCACTAGACGCAACTCTAGTTTGTCAGCCTGCAAGCGCGAGATATCCAGCAAATCGCTAACCATGCGATTCTGCACATTCGTCTGTCGTTCCGCGCGTTCAAGCATCATCTGTATCTCTTCAAGCATCTTCCTTAAAACATCCATGTTCGCTGGTACTTCTCGCACGCTAGTTCGTAGACGTAACCTGGCTAACTGTACATTGCCTTTGATGGTGGTCAGTGGGGTTCTTAGTTCGTGGCTGACGATGCCAAGAAACTCATCCATACGTCGATTAGCTTCGCGCAAAGCCAGTTCATTTGCGCGTGCTTCTTCTCGTTCTCGCTGCATACTTTCGCGTTCAGTAATGTCACGATTTATCTCTAGAATCGCTGTAGGCTGACCTGATCCATCTTGCAAGAGCACCTGACGACTTTCAACAATCACAATCGTTCCATCTCGACGTGAATGGGTCAGTTGTCCTTCCCATTGCCCATGTATTGTCAGTTGATTATTGGTTACCTCACGAGAAAAGGGAAAACGTGTCTGAAGTAATTCATGTGAATCTTGACCAAACGCCTCTCGTTCTGTCCAACCATAAAGGCGTTCCGCTCCCTTGTTCCAGGAGATGATGGTGCTTTTCGGGATACGTACAATAATTGCATCATGGGCCAGCGTGATGAGCTTTGTCATTTGTTGATTGCTGGCGAGCAACTCTTTTTGCTGCCGCAACAGTTGATCACGCTCAATAATAGTAGCTACCAGGTTCGCGACTGCACCGGCAAGCTCAAGCTCTTCGGAAGTGTATAGATGCTCTGCGCCACCATAATCCAGGGTCAACAGACCAACAAGGCGATCGGTACTCATTGGGGCAATCAACATGGTTCGAATTCCATAGGGGTTAGGATAGGAATTCCAGGGTGGCTGTGTCATATCAAACAACACAACTTCTTTCGCCTGCAGACGTTGGACAATAGTCTGATCGGGATTATCTTCAAGCCGGCTTTCCTGTTGCTCCTGCTCTTTCCACCATTGTTGCTCCTGTTCCTGGGTGAGGCCAACTACCGCGATTGGGCGCATTATCTCGGTATCAGGTTCAATAATCGAAAAAGACAAACGTTGGCAGCCTAGAAAATCGCGGGTCAATTCTGCCATGCGTCTCGCGATTTCTTGTGCGGAAAGTATTGTCTGTGCGTGGATTCCGTCTTCGGTGCCATCTATATTTTCAAATCCATGCCCAATTAACTGTGTCATCGCCAGCAATGCATCAAGTGCTTCGCGTGTGCGCAGTTCCAGGTTTCGTCGCTCCGATATGTCACGCGAGACGATTACTGCTCCCCGAATACGACCTTCATTATCTCGTATGGATGCTCCGCTCAGATTCATTAAAACTTCAGTTCCATTCTGTTGTAACAGAATTGTATCCGCCGTTTGCGAGCCTGTCAGCATTTCACCACGCAAAACTCGTGTGAGTGGTAGGTTCGAATATGTAAGCAGTTGCTTATTCCCATCACGCGCGTTGAAGGATGAGATGCGTTCATGATACGTGCGTGCCCGGTACTCCGATTGGCCGAGTAACGGGTTGAAGGTCTGTGCTGCGGCATTCATGCGTATAAGTCGACCCTGTGCGTCATAGACATAGAGAGCATCTGCTATTGCTTCAAAAATAGCTTCTATCTCATTAGCCTGATCTATAGCCTGTTGCCGCGCCTGGCTCAGGGCATTCTTCTCTGTCTCTAATTGCGTAACGAGTTTCTCAATTTCGAGATGAGCAGCCACTGCCTCGGCACGCACCTGCTCAATCCGACTTACCACCAGGCTAATGATTATACCAAGAACCAGAAGAAAGCATGTTTCGAAGACATCCTGAAATGTATTTAAGCTCAAGGAATACTGGGGCGCCAGTACAATTACATTGAATAGAATCGTTCCCCAAAGCGTTGCCAATAATCCTGGACCAGTACCCCAGAGAAGCGCCACAACCAATATTGCTATGACAAGAAGTACACCCGGAAAGACAAATGTGAGAAACAATTGTCTCAATAGTAAAGCCAGAATCATTGACCCCAAAGGTAGAAGAATGGCCAAGACATAACTTAATATTGGATGATTCCAGGGCGCGGGGAGCCATTCAGGGGTGAAAGTAGAGGCTCTTAATCGGAGAGTCAGGCGTTTCCACCTCCGTTCAGGTCCAGACTGAGTATCCCCATCCTTTTGAAGGTTTCCTTGAGCATCTATCTCTGGAGATTGTTTATGCGGCATTGTGAAATCGGGTACTTCTTCGAGCTTATGTTCATAATCGATGTTATCCATCGTTTCCTCTAACACTATAGCGTGTGTGACCTATTTTTGCTATCCGCCGCAACTTCCCCGGCCCTCAATGGCCTTTCAAGATTGATACCTCCATGCATATAATCATATCTGGCTTTATAAATCAAGACCGTCCTCTTTATATGCATTCCACGAAGCATATCCCAGAATCGTTTCATGAAACTTTGCTTCTTATCAGAACGTGAATGAAATAGTGATAGTCTTTGACAATTATCGTTTCACATCATTACAGCTAGATATGACAGGGTGAGTAATGCCTGATGAGCAGGATCAACTCTTTGAGAATATACCAGTCCCATTCAAAACCATCCTTCTTGTAGAGGATGATACAACCATTGCTGAATTACTTGTTCAAATGATTTCGCAAGAGACCCACTATAAAGTATTCTCAGTACCGGATGGATTAGAAGCACTTGATCTTGTCAAAAATATCAAACCTCAGTTGTTGATTCTTGATTACTGGCTGCCTTTCATGCATGGTATTGAACTGTACGACCGACTGCATCATACAGAAGGTCTAGAAGAAATCCCTGCTATTATGCTCAGTGTAAACGCACCTGTAAGGGAGATAAATCAACGTCACATGACGTATATAAAGAAACCATTTGACATGCCTAAGCTTCTTGACACTATCCACAGGTTAATTGCTTGATGCGCCAGATTCCCTTAAGCAACAAATACAAGAGTATCGCAACGAAGATTGACTATTCATTCATTACATCTAGAATCTCGCGGTGGAAGTCACAAGCAAGCAATTTGTACCAATGCTGGCGAAAAGCCAGGTAATGTTCTTCACGTACATGCAACTGCCTGCGCAATAAGTGCTCTAACCCATAACATTACATTGCTTAGGAGGGAGTCCCAAAAGCCTTTATCGCTCTCTGGAACTCCCTCCTGAGTAGTTCTCTCAATTTATGATGCTAAGGATGCCCGCAGTAAAGGTTTAGCGCGCGAAAAATACGTTTTCGCCGTTGCTTCAGGCATACCAAGCGTCCTTCCAATCTCAGGAAAAGTCAATTGCTTGCTATAACGCAAGAAAACAACTGAGCGAAATCGTGGTGGTAAACTTTTGATGGCACTCATTAAACGGTCTCGTACATCATGACGCTCTGCAATCTCTTCGGGTAGAGGACAAGGATCTTGAACAAAGGTGAACATTTCAACCTCGTCTTCTTCATTGTATGTATCTAATTCGGAGAAGCGTACAACTCGTTTACGTCTAAGTTCATCCAGACAACGATTTCGGGCAACCTGGAATAACCAACTTTTAAACGACTTGTCCGTTTTGAGTGTAGGAAGCGAAATGTACAACTGAAGAAAAACCTGTTGCAAAATATCACAACTCAGGTCATATTCTCGCAGAATATTGAAGATAAATTTGAATAGCGCTGGACGATAACGTTTGTACAACCCTTCAAATGCTTGCTCATCTCCAAGGAGGCATTCTTTCGCTAAAATGCCATCTGGTGTCTCAGTTGATTGTGTGGTTTTATATTCTTGTGTTCGCATTGTTTATCATCCTTATCTTATGAATGAAGCTCCTCTGTGTCAATTTCTGATATAAGCTTAATGGGTTCCACAAGAAAATTCAAGCATTTTTACAGTATTTCAGCACATAAATTACATCTCTAAGTTAATTCTAAATTATATTAAAAATAGGAGGTCGAATATTAGAGAAGATAGCCTGCTTCTAGGCTAATTTTAAGGTTAAGGAGCCAGAACATTGTTATGGGAATTTATTGCGTCTTCTTTGGACTACTCATGCTATAATGTAGTACTCGCTGAAAATATAAAAGTAGAGGTCATACGGTGGATCAGAATTCTCAAATACAAGCAAAACAATCAAATCAGACCACAGCACTCGTTCTGGTTATCGATGATGAAGAGAGTATCATTGATCTCATCAAGCTAGGTCTCAAATACGAAGGGTTTGAAGTAGTAGCCGCGAGTGATGGTGAGGAAGGGATAGCTTCTGCGCAACGGTCAAACCCTATCTTTATCATTCTTGATTGGATGCTCCCTGATATGGATGGGCTGGAAGTATGTCGCCGTCTTCGCTCGAACCCTACAACACACGATATCCCTATTTTATTGCTCACGGCAAAGGGTGAGGTTGGTAGTCGAGTCGAAGGATTGAATACAGGCGCAGATGACTATCTGACAAAGCCTTTCAGTTTCGAAGAATTGGTCGCTCGCATTCGAGCCATCCTTCGTCGTCTGGATCATAGCGCTATGGCAGAAAATTCACAGGTCCTGACGGTTGGCGATATAGAACTCAATATGGCCACCCATGAAGTTACACGAAATGGTCAACAGATCGATTTAACAAAAACGGAGTATGATCTGCTTCACTTATTTATGAGTCATGTGGGACAGGCATTAGATCGTCAAACTATTCTCAACCAGGTCTGGGGGTATGATTTCCTTGGCGAAACCAACATCATAGAAGTGTATGTGCGATATTTACGAGAGAAGATTGAAAATTCACCCAGTTCCCCTCGCTTTATCCAAACCATACGTGGCGTAGGCTACATCATGAAAAGTTGAACCAGAGCAAGGTTCCAAGCGCGCCTGGAACCTTGCTCTAATTGTTTAGTACCTGCGGTACGAGTAACGACGACGACGAGACCATGTACGATAGGTTAATAAATGCCAAATCGCTACAAAAATTATCGCGCCAATCAGTGCTCTAATGATGGGAACACCATAGACATTGATATCCCCGAATCCGGTCAGGATAATGACCTGAGTCATTAACCAGATCCCTATCAGCGCAGCAATGATCGCTCCAATGAAACCGAATGGGAGTCTCCATCCAACGATAAATTCCGCTACGAAACCTACAATAGCTGCTATGATCAGGTAAATGATAAAGTTGAGACTAAATGACCAGACGTTATCTCCAATGTGAACAGAAATCCCGTCTGCCAGGATACTATGTTGAACCAGGAAATGTAACATATAAATCTCCTCCTTCGCGCAAAGTTATGGTACTTATGAAAGTAAGTTCTGGTACGAACTCACTTCTCATTATGAGCTAACACGTTCATTTTTTTAAAACCAGCGATATCGACGACGAGGTCGGCGTACATACCCACCACGCCGGTAGTAGCGAGAATAATAACCATGTGCATGACGATACGCAAAGGCGCTCCATATAGCTACAATTACCGCAGCAGCGAGGATAGAAGTGATTATCGGCACGCCGTTAATGTATGGTTCACCAATAATGTGCCAGTGTAAGACGCCCACAACCAGGAATATGGCTATAAACCCTAAAATGATCGCTCCTACGATACCAAAGGGCGTGCGCCTCCTGGCTATCAATTCACCAATAAAGCCAACCAGTGCTGCAATAATCAACCAGATAATCAAATTTCCCAGCGTAATAACCATGAATGTAAACCTCCTTGTTCAATTTAAAAGGTTATCTTTTTATTACACGTGGTTATTAGCTTAACAGGATACACGAGCAATCATGAAACGAATTTTTTATTTCAACCGTGTGCTATGTATTAGTAAGAAATCTGCCTTCACAAAGAGGCAGAAGGAGACCTCTTTCTACCTGATAAAAAGGAGTGACATGTCATGCCAAGGAAAAAGCCTCTAAAAGGTGTAAGCGATAAGGAGCAACGTGAGTACGAACATATCAAAGAGTCCGCCGAGAAGAGTGGACGATATGGAGACCGTGCTGAAGAAGTTGCTGCTCGTACTGTCATGAAACAGCATAAAGAAAAAGGTCATAAGAAAGGAGAATAGATTATGTTAGCAGGTATTCTTTGGGCAATTGTTATTGTTCTAGTGGTTCTATGGCTGATAGGCTTGTTTGCCCTCCATGCTGGAGGCTTGATTCATTTACTCCTCGTGATAGCGGTCATTGTGTTGCTTTATAACCTGTTTGTTGGAAGGCGTGCAAGAGTTTGAGGCTGGTCTCTGACTCATTAAGGAGAAAAAGTATGAGATCTAATATACGTACCCCTGAAGGAGTACAAGATGCGGGTCGTGCGGCAAATCGTACGGCACGCAATGCAGCATCCAGCCGCTGGATAACTATACTTGCTCGAATTGGCTATGGAGCAAAAGGTGTTGTCTATCTGATTATTGGCTGGCTAGCCGTGCAAGTGGCCATTGGCGCAGGTGGCAAAACAACAGATCAGCGAGGAGCGCTACAAGTCATCTCTGAACAGCCATTTGGAAAATTTCTACTTGCTCTTGTTATTATTGGCTTGATTGGTTTCGCGATCTGGTGCTTTCTGCAGGCCTGGTTCGATACAGAAGGCAAAGGAAACGATATTAAGGGTATCATTGGGCGCCTGGGTTATGCAATAACAGGTATCTCTTATGCTATTCTAGCGTTTGGAGCTTTTCAACTTGTTACAAGGACTGGAACAGGTAGCGCCACAAAGAGTACAACAGCTTCAACTCAAGATGTAACCGCACAACTACTTAATCATTCATGGGGAGTAGTTGCAGTGGTTATCCTTGGCCTGATTGTTATTGGTGTGGCTTTTTATATGTTCGCTAAAGCATACACCGCCAAATTTCAGAAGCGGCTACGGTTGACTGGATTGAGCGCTCAATTAAAAAGAGGAGTAATCTTTCTTGGTCGATTTGGATACGCTGCACTTGGCGTCGTTTTTAGCATTATTGGCATATTCCTGATTGTAGCTGCTGTACAGCACAATCCCCATGAAGCAAAAGGACTGGATTCGGTCTTACGGACACTGGTACAACAGCCCTTTGGCCCTTGGTTACTTGGCATAGTGGCTTTAGGCCTGGTAGCATATGGTGTCTACTCTTTCGTAGAAGCGCGCTATCGCCAAGTTGGCGTGCGACAATAAATACACTATTGGCGAAATAGCATAATGTTTTGCTACAAAGTACTAGCATTTTCAGTGTTAGTGCTTTCTATTTGTGAATCTGAAAGAGCATCTAGCCAGCCATTTACTGCATGTACATTGATTCCATAATCTTGTGCTTGATCATTTAGAATATAGGGAAGCAGATGGCCTTGCAATGGCTGGCCAGCTTTTATTGCCGATAAATTCCTTTTCGCTTGTTGAACCACCATCGCCAGTCCACTCAATGGATCGCTGAGTTGTGATTCTAGCCTTTCCCAGAGTATTCCAAGTTCTCCTGTAAAACTTTCTGTGGCAGGTGACGAACGTGTTACAGCATAAAGAGTATCTTTAGGACGCCTCTGTTTTTGTAGCCACTGTCTAATCGAGCTTGTGAAGTTCGACGATTTCTTGAAATCCTCATTTGAGCGAACGCTACCTACTGTTTCAAGTAAGCGAAAAAGCATATCTTCGTCACATAGACCTAAATGCTCAGCCATAAGCAAGATGCGTAAACGTCGAACCATTTCAGAATGCACAATAGCTACATTCATTTCAGTATCGTCATGCATACCACGATTATTGAGATTTGCCGAGCCTAACGTAAGCCAGCTATCATCTACGATTGTTACCTTACCATGGACATAGATTGAGCGATAGAATGTTTGACCCTGTTCTTGCAATGAAGAACATAACGTGTAGGCTTGTAATGCTCCTGTCGAAACGGCATGGGGAGCAAGCTCCCATAGAAACTTAAGTCCTTCGTCAGTGAATTCTCGTCCCACATTGGGATTATCTGGTAGAAGAATAGCAACGATTACACCACGTGCTAATGCACCAGCCAATAGCTGCATCAATTCTTCCATATCAGCATTTGGAAGACCCAAGCCAGGATTTTCAAAGCCCAAAAACGTTCGACGCCAGAAATACTGGTTCTCTATGTAGATGAATTTTTTTGCCTGTGCAAAAGCCCGCTTATAGGTTTCTAAAATAGTAGCAATGCCATCCTCAGAGACAAAGCCATAGATTCCCTTTGGAATAGTCCGAGTCACTTGCATGTGAAGAGTGTTGCTGGTATTTGAAAAACGACGGGCTTTTGTTGAAAACTCTTGTGGTTGTGTGACAGGTTCAGGTAGGATGAGGGATGAATCCTGTTGATGCAGCTCGATCACTGGATTCCACCTTTGTCGAAAATTATGCTCTACATCAGCAACAGCAGGGCCCTCAAACACAACATGAACATCGTGCCAACTGTGGTACATCTTGGCATCTTTTCCCACGCGTAAGGGATTTTGAAAGGTATGACCTTTCGTGTCCCAGCGGTCGAAGTCACCGTCATTCTCGATCATCATATCAATTCCACCTACAAAGGCAAGTTGACCATCCACTATAGACGTCTTTTGGTGATGAGCCATGAGAGGATGGTTCAAAATGCCTTTGTGGCTATCATCGAGTAAACACTGGATTCCAAGAGATTCCAATATATCATGAACATTTTTAGGGTCAGGAACTGGTTGTGCTGGAAGAGAATAGGTATCCCAGAGTAAGACCCTGACATCCACACCTTTGTTCACAGCATAGCTCAATACATTAGCGACACTTAGTTCATCACACTGTTGCCAGAAAAGAAGCTCTTCTTCTGAAAGTCCCTTTGCACGTAACCAGGTGAGCAATTCTTCTTGTTCAGGGGAACTATTGGAGCCAGCACATTTATGTTTTCCTCGCACGAGCAGCAACTCTGGGCTTATTCCCCAGGCAGTAATATGAATCGAATGCGTGGCTCTTAAAAAAGCAATGCACATTTCCAACATCGTCATTCGTCCATCAACCAGAAAAGCTAAACGAGGAACATCTCGCACAGGTATATCATCTGATGCCCACCAGTGATCGGACAAATCTGCTTTCTTACTCATCGTCTCCATCTACTTTCTTAGATCACCATATGGGCTGCATGAATCACACCGCGTTTACTTTTTTTGCCTTCCACCACGATTTCCGTGTTTTCCTCCAAATGCTCTACATCGATAGCCGAGGCCAGTTCACCTGTCTGCTTGAGTAGTGCTGTATTATCATCGACGCAAATGGCAACTGGGATGCTTTCACCAGTACTCTTTTTTGATGTAGTTCCAGCTATAATATAACTTTGTTTCTTGTCTGGAAGCATGGTTACTCCTACAACAGCCACTTTGCGACCATGTTCAATAAGCGCATTCTGCTGTTCATCTGACTGCCTTTGATCATTCTTGGAAGATGTGGCAGGCTGTTGGGAAGATGTATTTCTTGTATCCTTCTGGGCAGATTGTGAAGCTTCATCATTGTCTGAATTTTCGAAGAGACTACCGGTATATGTACGAGGAATCGCAGCCTCTAAAGCTTGTGGAAGGGCACTAAACTGATAAGCGACCATTACTTTTTGCATATCGCCAACGCTTTCCAGCGCTTTGTAGTCTGACTTAGACAGAAAATCTTTTAGCTTCACAGTACTCCCATCCAATTGCAAGCCAATAGAAGCAGGGACACAAATCGAGAGCAGCGCTCCACGAAAAAATTCAGTTGTGCTGTTATCGGGCTTGCGTCGAAACAAAAGTGAAGCTATCTGCTGTACAGTCGAAAGCGGATCTCCAGCTATAATCACAGCAGCATCTAACTTGCCATCATCTATCGAGGCATCGGCTGTCATTTCTACTGTATTGGCATACCGGCGTGTATTGCCTATCACTACCTGTAGGGCTTCTCCCTTCCAGACCTGCTCCGCATCATTTGCTTTGTCCTTTACCCTCATTTCAACAGGAAAGGCTCGTTGTTCAGGCAACTTTTCCGTAGCAGTAATGCCGACAGCAGCAATACCAATATGGTGCTTGAGGTTTTTGTTGACCCGACCCATAATAGCAGCATCAATACCCAGACCCGCCATTAGTAAAAAGTATTGCCTGGCACCAGGGGGAGTTTTTTCTTTCTCTGCATCTACTTTTTTTTCTTGTGTGTCTACGATTGAGTTTTGCTGCTCTTTCTGCACAGAGGGATGAAGCGTGAGCGATGTTACATCTACACGTGCCACGTCAACTTTGCGAACGTTG
Source organism: Ktedonobacteraceae bacterium (assembly GCA_035568795.1). Taxonomy (GTDB): domain Bacteria; phylum Chloroflexota; class Ktedonobacteria; order Ktedonobacterales; family Ktedonobacteraceae; genus DATMNR01. The sequence continues at coordinate 756 of DATMNR010000504.1, read as the reverse complement.
CTGCTCACAAGTGCAAGCGCCGCTTTCACAGGATCTTGGGAAATACCTACCTCAGCAGCCCATTGGTTGACCGTTCCCCCTGGGAGAGTGCCTAGAATGCTTTTATGTTTCTTGCCATTCATCAACCCATTAACCACCTGGTTCAAGGTTCCGTCTCCCCCGTAGGCAATGACCTGGTCATAGCCTTTTGTGGCAGCGTTAGTCGCCAATTCCATTGTATGGCCACCGTATTCTTTGAGAACAACATCTGTTTTCCAACCTGCTGCTGCAAATACAGCCAGTATGGCGGTAAGTTTTGATAAATTCTGCCCATCCCTTGGATTAATAACTAGACATACTCTCATGTTATACCTCTTTCTCTATCGTACGATAAAGCCCTTTGATCTTTAGAAGCTCTACCTCTAGCACGGCTTGACATAGGAAAAGGCTTCACGACCTTACATTAGTACATGTTTCTGAGAGAATACTACTTATAATAGTTGCGAAAAACATCATCAAATATTGCATTGATGGGTCTTTTCGCTTTCAGCTACGTCCGTTGAAGCCTCTGAGCGGTCCCAAAGACCCAACTGGACGGCAGGTTGGACTACGGCCAACCCATAGTGCTTCTTCCACTCCTCATGTCGCCGTAAAAGCCTCGCTTTGACCTCACCCTTGTTTGTGCAGGCAGCCAATGCTGTATCCCCAAAGCGGCTGGCCACATTCAGAGCCGCATTGTGGTCAGCATGATCGCGGTGCTGACAGACCACACACGCG
>DATMNR010000503.1:0-8319 GCA_035568795.1 Ktedonobacteraceae bacterium | reverse complement strand
TTTCATGAATTTAAGGAGCTTTACGGCACAACGCTGGTATGCGGCTTCGCGCGGCTAATGGGTTATCCGGTCGGGATCATCGCTAATAACGGTATTCTTTTTTCGGAAAGCGCGCTCAAGGCTACCCATTTCATCGAACTTTGTGCTCAACGTCAAACTCCTCTGATCTTCTTACAAAACATTACTGGCTTTATGGTAGGCCGTCAGTATGAAAACGGTGGCATTGCTAAAGATGGAGCAAAGATGGTAATGGCCGTCGCCAATGCCCCCGTTCCTCGCTTCACTGTCATTATAGGTGGGTCATTTGGCGCCGGCAATTATGGAATGTGTGGGCGAGCATATTCTCCAAGACAGTTATGGATGTGGCCCAACGCACGCATCTCGGTCATGGGTGGCGAACAGGCTGCCAGCGTTCTTGTGACTGTTCGCAAGGAGGGACAATCCATGCATGGTAAAAGTATGAGTGAAGAAGAAGAGATAGCTTTCAAGCAGCCAATTCTGGATAAATATGAAGAAGAGGGCAACCCATATTACAGCACAGCACGTCTCTGGGACGATGGGATTATTGACCCTCGGGATACACGTAATGTACTCGCACTGGGTATTGCAGCTTCCTTAAATGCTCCAATGCCTGACACGCCCTTTGGAGTGTTTCGAATGTAAAGGAGTGACAACATGCCGTCATATACTCACATCACTGTTGAAAGAAGCCATCAGGATAAAATTGCCACCATTACCATGCGCAGGCCAGAAGTGCACAATGCATTTAACAAACAGCTCATCCTGGACTTAATGACAGCTTTTACTGATCTGGGCACCGATACACAACTACACGCCGTGGTATTAACAGGTGATGGTCCCTCATTTAGTGCTGGAGCCGATTTGAATATGATGCGAGAATCGGCAGTATACACACATGAACAAAATCTGGACGACGCGCTGCGTCTGGCTGAATTCTTTGATACCATCAACAACTTTCCTTGTCCCGTAGTTGCACGTGTAAATGGCACAACTATGGGTGGAGGACTGGGATTGCTTGCCGTTTGTGATATCGTGATCGCAGTCGAAGGCGCACGACTGGCTTTTAGCGAGGTAAAGTTAGGTATTGCGCCAGCAGTTATCTCACCCTACGTGGTACGCAAAATCGGTGAGACACATGCTCGTGTTTTGTTTGTGACAGGTGAACGTTTCACTTCAACCCACGCTCAAAAGATTGGCCTTGTGCATATCGTCACGAAACCTGAAGACCTCGACGCGACTGTTAGTAAAACTGTGAACGAGTTACTCTCAGGTGGACCACAAGCCATTCGTGCTTGCAAAGCCCTGGCATTGAATGTTGGTCAAATGGATCGTGATTCGGCTCGCAACTATACCGCCGAAACTATTGCTACGCTACGAGTAAGCTCAGAAGCACAGGAAAGATTAAGTGCCTTTCTGGAGAAAAGATAATCAAAATGAAATCTATCACCCGATCCGTAGGGGCCGATGTATCGCGCCCATCGCCGATGTATCGGCCCTCCGTGAATAATCCGCCACCCAAATATAAATGTAAAAACTCACTATTCACATCGGGTAGCATACCATGTTCAAAAAAGTCTTAATAGCCAATCGGGGAGAAATAGCCATTCGCATAATGGCAACTTGTCGTGAGATGGGCATACGAACCGTGGCTATTTACTCAGCAGCTGATTGCAATGCACGACATGTACGAGAAGCTGACGAAGCATTTTACATCGGCCCTGCGCCTGCTGCTCAAAGCTATTTGCGTATAGATAATATCCTTGATGTAGCCAGGCAGAGCGGAGCAGCGGCTATTCACCCTGGGTATGGCTTCCTTTCCGAAAATGTACTTTTTGTTGAGGAGTGTAAAAAAGCTGGAATTGTCTTCATTGGCCCTCCAGCATCGGCGATGCGACTAATGGGATCAAAGATAGCTGCCAAGCAATTGGCTCATTCCGTTGGAGCACCGACTATTCCCGGTTATGATGGCAAAAACCAGGATGATACTACGCTCATCACTGAAGCACAGCATCTCGGTTTCCCTATACTCATCAAAGCCTCCGCTGGCGGTGGTGGCAAAGGTATGCGTATAGTCTTTGCCATCAACGACTTCGAAGAACATCTCGCAAGCGCGCGGCGTGAAGCATTAGCCTCCTTTGGAGATGCGACTGTCTTTCTCGAACGCTTGCTTCAAAAGCCACGACATATCGAAATTCAGGTACTTGGTGACACATTTGGCAACCTCCTTCATCTCGGCGAACGTGAATGTTCCATTCAGCGCCGCCATCAGAAAATTGTCGAAGAGAGTCCTTCGGTCGCCTTAACTCCAGCTCTACGGGAAGAAATGGGTGCAACCGCAGTGCGTATCGCCAGAGCTGCCGGATACGTGAATGCTGGTACGCTTGAATTTTTGCTCGATATGGATCACCAATTCTACTTTCTTGAGATGAACACTCGCTTGCAAGTTGAACATGCGGTCACTGAACTCGTAACTGGATTTGATCTTGTACGACACCAACTACAAATTGCTGCAGGACAACCGCTCAACTTAACCCAGGAACAAATCGGTACTCGTGGGCATGCAATCGAAGTAAGACTCTATGCTGAAGATCCAGAAACTAACTTTCTACCCTCTACTGGTAGAGTATCATGCTTCATCAAGCCTGAGGGGCCTGGTATACGCATCGATAGCGGCATTGAGAGCAACGACGAAATCAGCCAGTTTTACGATCCAATGATAGCTAAACTCATTGTTTATGGCGAGGACCGCCCGACAGCAATTGAGCGCTTACAAGCTGCTCTTAAACAACAAGCCATCTTTGGTGTCAAGACAAATGCTCAATTGCTACTTGCAATTGCAGCGCACCCTGCATTTCAAGCAGGGATTACCTATACGAACTTCCTTGAAGAATATGGTTTGCTTGATAGTGAGTCAACAGAACAGGCAAAAATTGATCTTGAACCTGAATCTTCAGATCAGGAAAACTTGCATCTTGCATTAATAGCCGCAGCCATGTCTGATGTGGCCAGGCTTAATGAAAATAAGTCTCTAAGAAATAGCCATATTCCTTCAAATCCATGGCTAATGTTTGGTCCATGGCGTATGATTGGCGAAACAAGAATCACTAGCTATACTCATCAAGGTGAAAAATACCAGGTTGCTCTTTCACCATCCAATGAAATAGCTGGAACATGGCTTGTACAGGTTGATTCTCTGCCTGCAGAAACCATCTACAGTATCTTTGGCAATAATGATTTTATTCTATTACGCATTGGAACAAGCCAGATACATGCACACGTACATTCATCCGAGGGTGAGACACAAGTTATTTATGAGGGTCGAACATATCTTTTTGAAAGACGTCGACCTCCAAATGTAGATATAGCAAGTCATGGTGGAAACAAAGCTCATTCACAAAAAGTGCTCACTGCTCCAATGGCAGGCACCATAATAAAAGTGCAGGTTCGTGACGGTGAAAAGGTTCAGCATCGACAGGTGCTGGTTATCCTGAGTGCTATGAAGATGGAGCATTCAATAATTGCACCATATGACGGCAAAGTACAAAAAATACATTATCATGAAGGCGAGGTCGTCAAAGGCGGCGCGGTCATCGTCGAAATGGAATAATTCAGAAAGGACTTTCCTTTATGCAGGTAGGTTTTATTGGCATCGGAGTCATGGGTCGTCCTATGACGCTTAACTTGCTCAAAGCTGAGCACCACGTTACTATTTATGCTCGTCATCCAGAAAAGTCAGAAGTACAGGAAGTAATCAACTCAGGTGCTAAATTAGCTCCATCTCCTCGAGCCGTCGCTATGGCTTCCGACATTGTTATAACCATGCTACCCAACTCCCCACAGGTGGAAGAAGTTGTGGCAGGGCCGCATGGTTTACTTGAAGGTGCTCGTAAAGGACTCATCATCGTTGATATGAGCACCATAGCGCCCGCCATGAGCCGCAAACTAGCACAGCAAGCATCTACTCATAGAGTACACTTACTCGATGCTCCTGTAAGCGGTGGCTCCCAAGGCGCAATCAATGGTACGTTGACCATTATGGTTGGTGGTGAACGTGAAATTTTTGAACAGGCGCGGCCAGTTTTAGAGGCCATGGGCAAAAAGGAGAATATTTTTCATGTTGGACCGAATGGTGCGGGTGAAATAATCAAGCTTGTGAACAATGTGCTATGTGGCGCAATTGCTGCGGCTATATCAGAGTCATTTGTGCTTGGCGTCAAAGCAGGTGCGGATGTTGACACAATGGCAAAGATCATAGGTGTCAGCACAGGAGCAAGCTGGCAACTTGCAAATCAATTCCCCTTACGCGCCTTCAATGGCAGTTTTCAACCAGGTTTCATGACTGATCTACTGCATAAAGACCTTGGTCTTGCCCTCGAACTCGCTGCTGAAAACACCGTGCCAGCGGCAATGATTGCTCTTACTCGCCAGATGTACGAAATGGCACGTGCGGAGGGATTTGGACGAGATGACTATACATCACTCATGAAAGTACTTGAACAGATGGCAGGGGTTGAAGTAAGAAGCAAATAAATCGAAAGCATATCACCGCAATTGGACAACATTGAGATAAAAATGTAGGGGCGACCCTTCTCCTATCGCCTTGCCTGACCCGTAGGGTAGCTGCGCAGCAGCGTTGGCAAGACGGATAAGTGCCAGCGGTCGCTCGTTACAACTCTTACTGTCCCAAGGAATACATCAGTCCATGAGAAATCGCCATCCCTAACACAAGCACAGCAGCAAGCCCAAAGTAAGCCAGGCCCAGTACAATACGCTCAGCTATCGGAACATCATAATAAGCCCTGGCTTCCGGTGTATTGGGAACAGAGCGTCGTGTCCAGAGTTGAGAGGCGGCCAGGATAACAAACAAAAGCAAGAAGAGTGAGTGATTGCCGTTGATCCATGACCAGATCTGGAATGCAACGAGTCCTATAAATCCAATGATCCAGATGCGGCGGTCGATCGCTCCTAAAACTCGACCACCATCAAATGGAACAATAGGTATCAAGTTAAATAGATTAATGAAGAAGCCAAAGTAAGCTAGCGGTGCCCAAACTGTATCTGGGTTTTGGTGCGCTATGGTTAAACAAAACATGGCTGCAATAGCGCCTGCAATGGGCCCAGCTATACCAACCTCTGCCTCATCTTTAGCATTTTTGGGCATCTGTTTCATGATGACTGCAGCGCCTAGTAATGGAATAAAAATCATACCCCCAATGGGTATACCTTTCAGTTTCATCACAACGGCATGCCCCATCTCATGCACAAAAAGCAGTGCCACTAATCCTACTGCAAACTGCCAGCCAAAGATTAGCGAGTAAACAATAACCGAGAATAGGGCAGTGAAACCCAACCAACCAAATTTAAGCAAAGGTGCCAGCAATGGGAATTTCAGGAGTAAAGCACTAATCGCAGCTCCAATACCACCAAGGCCTGCAAGCCCTTTGCGTTTTCTACCGCCTTCCGTGGTGCCACTCTTTGCAGCCTCTCTTTGTACAGCGCCTATATCTTCCGTATAGCCATCTATACTTTCTGGACCTCGATAGGGTGTCATTAGCTCGGCTTCGTTATCCAACTTATCAGAAGGTAACTCATGAGTATAGTCGGAATACACCGTTGATGGATCCAGGGATTGTACAGGTTGAGCAGAGCGAGGCACCTTGGAGGTCTCGCCCTGGTAAAAGTCAGGATTAGAATAATCTATATTACGCGATGTTTGATCATAATATTCAGAAAAATCATCTTTGGGATTCCAGGACATTCATGCCTCAATTCCATCTATTGCTTCACGGTATCCATCAACATATATCTTACCATATTCTACGAATAACTGAGACTGTGGTTATGTTATTCCGTTATGGAATCAATAAGTTGGCGCCGAATACGTATTATTGGACGGAATTGAGGGATAAGGTTGCTATCAACTGTCCTTGCTGAAATGCAGTTATTGCTCCCGCTTCCCCAGGGACCGGGTCAATCTGCCCATCACCATTCACATCAACGCCATGGTATGCATAATCCGCAAGTCTCACGATCTCTTCTACCTTTGATGCATCAGTGGGGTGAGTGCGCAGAATGAAAGCATCCTGGTCAATAGTCGTCAACCACACATTGATATTTGAGAGAGATACATCCATGAGTGCTGTATGTACGTGCATAGCATTCGTAGCATCAGGCTGACTGATCGCGTATCCGGCATGTGCAGATGAACCAGTCAGATAGCCTCCTTTCCCTTGCAGGCCAAAGCCATCCCCAGTTGTCGTCACATTTTGGAGTGTACATGACTCATCGAGCTGCTTATAGTTTGAGCCGTGTTTCCCTTCGATAATATCCAGCATACCTTGAGCTTCGCAGCTTATTGCGGCTGTATTCTGATTAGATGCTTCGTTCTGCAAAACAGCAGCTTGAATATCCAAAAGGTGAGTCTGCTCTAAAACACCTACTAGTAATCCAATTTTGCCAGGTGTCGGAGGATAGTCGATGAGCAAATGCCCGACATGCGCAAAAGATTTTATGGGGAATGTGCCTGTAAGGATAACTTTACCAGCAGGTGCCAAAACCGCTCCCTGTTCCTGGGTGATCTCAAATTTATCTCCAGGAGAGAGCACATTACTACTTGCTCCTGAATAAGTTAAAGAACCCGTCTGATTATTCATTTTCAAGATGCCCAAGGCCACGACTGCCTCAGAATCCTGATTTATGAGCCAGACAGCATATTCTGAACCAGCAGGAGGCACATCAAGGCCATGAGCCACAATGTTGAGAGCATCTGTCTGCCCACCTGGTCCATTCGGGTTAGTAAAAAATGTCATTTGCCCACTTGCATTCAACGTCACGCTACTTCTCTGAGAGAGCAGCACTCCTCCAATTAGCCCAGTAGCAATCACCAGTAATAGTATCAATCCCACAATCAGTACAATATTCGAAACCCTTCTTCGCTGAAATCGACGCATTAAATCAGGTCGTGGACCAAGACCAGAGGAATTATCATCAGCAAAGCCATGCAACGAGTGTGGCATAGATGCCTGGCTCGTCGAACGTGATTGGCCATTCTGCTGATCAATCGGAACTGAGCCATTAGGACTCCAGGCGTGTTCAGTGAGTGCCAGTTCTGAAGCAGGTGTTGCGGAGACTATAAACGGCGTACGAATCTTATTGTTGGGAGCTACGATCCGGTGATAGGCATTTGCAAGCAACCCTGGTTGATAGAATCGTTGTGCAGAATCCTTGGCCAGCGCGCGAGCAATAATGCTATAAAGCCCTGATGGCAAATCACCTCGCCAGCGGGTTAAAGGAGGTACTGAGGCGTACAAATGCTGTTGAGCCAGCTCTTCATATGTATTGCCAACAAAAACTGGAGCACCGGCCAACATATGGTAAAGTACTGCTCCAAGTGCATATACATCAGTAGCTGGACTGCTTGGTTTACCGAGCAATTGCTCCGGGGCAGTTACATCACTCAAACCTTTAATCAAGTTCTCTTCAGTGCTTTGCCTATCCGATTCTAGCAGTTTTCTTACGCCAAAGTCAGCCACAACCAACTGACCATCAAGCCTGATGAAAATACAATCTACCGAGAGGCTTTCATGTAAGACAGCATGCTCGTGTCCGTATTCCAGAGCTGTAGCAATCTGATCCACGTAACGACCAATAGTGAAGACATCTAATGGACCGCTTCTATCAAAGCGGCTGAGCAAAGACCGCATCGACATCTGAGGTGAGACCAGGTAAGGCAGACCACGATAAACACCAAAGTCAATTAAGGGAAGGATATTGGGATGTTGCAAGGTTGCGATCTGGCTTGCTTGATATTGAAAACGTTCAAGATATAATTCGTGTCCCTTTGATGATTGGTTCGCTGGCCCAATCAGAAAACGTAGTAGATAGTCAGTTGAGTTCGTATTAGTACGAGCAAGAAATACAGGACCCCAATTGCTTTGCTCAATAAACTGTTCTAAACGGTAGTTCCCCAGGGATGTCCCAATCCATTTCTCAAAAGTTGTGTTCTTCAGCATTCTAGATCATCCTTTTTGGCACCTTCTATTTGACGATTCCCGCTATGTAAAACGTTTGCAAATCAATTCTGACTTAGATTAGTACTTTATGTCATGTTACATTCAACGAATAACTTTCATAATTCAGCAGGGATTGTAAGAGACCCGCGGGTCTCTTACAATCCCTGCTGAATTATTGCATTTGATGAGTGTATTCTTACTGACTTAGAGCGTAATGTTGAATATTGTACTTAGTAATAACAGCACAACTAAAGCAGTAATCACAATAACCGTCGCCCAGGCAATA
>DATMNR010000502.1:0-4669 GCA_035568795.1 Ktedonobacteraceae bacterium | reverse complement strand
GATAGCCATTCAGCCATTCGTGGGTTATATAGTGAGGATACGTATCATCAACCACACGATTGTTTGCAGTGACAATAAAATGCTGTTCAGGATTGAACGTTTGTGGTAACTCATCGAATGGAATGTAGCCTGTCCATTCATACTCACCGGTCCAACCAGGAGATGGTAGTAGGGCCTGTCCTTTAGCACGTACGGGAATTGCTCCAGCCATAACATAGCCGATATTACCTTTAATATCTGCATAGACCACATTCTGTGGGGGTTGGTCCCAATCACGTACAGCATCGCGGAACTCTTCCCAATTTGTAGCAAGATTTAATTTCTGTACAGCTGATACAATTGCATGCTTTTCCAGTCCAGTCCAACGGAGCGCTAACGGTAATTCCAGAACTTCGTTAGCTGCATTTCCATCCTTGTCAACCTTGTCGTCTTGCAAAAGGTATGGCATGCTCGTCACGATTGGTCCGTGACGGGTAATTCGCACTACCTCGATCACAGGAGATCTTGATCCTTTTACTTTGATCTCTTCCCGTACGATCCGGGCATTTTCCCATTCACCCATATATTCGTATTGGTTGGGATTGTTCGGATTGAATTTTTCGATGTACAGATCTTCAACATCTGAAATGGCATTCGTTACCCCCCAGGCGATATGCTGGTTGTGTCCGATGACAATACCAGGCGCGCCTGGAAAACTTACTCCAATCACGTCGATATCGCCAGCTATCAGGTGGCATTCGTACCAGATCGATGGAGCGGCCTGGCCCAGATGGGGATCATTACATAGAATAGGCATACCAGTAGTAGTCATAGTTCCATCCACTACCCAGTTATTGCTTGCGCCCATCATACCAAAACCGCTCAATTGCTTCAATTGCTCGTATTGTTCCAGCATACCCAGGTTAATACCCTGGTATTCAACTCCCGGTGGTATGATCAGTGGATGATTGGAATCATAGCCAGCTTCGAGTTTTGCAGCGCGTTCGGTACCCAGTTTTGCAACGACGCGAGCACGTATCACTTCGGTTTCCCAGTTTCCACCCAGGTTCCAACCCATCATCTTAGACCATTGAATGCTGTCCTCGATCCGCCAGGGTTCTGGTTTGAAACGTAGGATGGTAAATTCAAGCGGTAATTTGTTTTGGTTACGTTCGATGAATGCATTGACGCCTTGTGCATACGCATCAAGTATGCGCTTGCTGTGCTCTGGCAGTTGCCTGGTTGCGTCATCTGCTGCACGATGCATACCCAGGCGACGAGCGAATTTGTCGGTTTCGAGAGCTAGCTCACCAAAAATCTCGGAAAGTCGTCCTGACGAGATTCGTCGATTGAGTTCCATTTGCCACAAACGCTCATAAGCATGCACATAGCCCTGAGCAAAAAACAGGTCATCTTCATTCTGGGCGTAAATATGGGGCACTCCATAACGGTCTGTGATAACTTCGACCGGTTCATGCAATCCTTGCAAGGATAACTCGCCTTTTACCTTTGGGAGCGGACGACGCATGAGCATAAAGTATGCTCCACCAGCTAATCCAGCCAGCCCAGCTACCCCTACTAATGTTTTTTGCCACCAGGACGCCATTGTTTGCTCTCCTCTCCTCGCTTCGCTCGCCCCCTGATAACTCGGGGGTTTACATTTTGTTGTTTGGGGACTTTGTGATGTGTCTTCTCGTCAAGTTTCGGTATTCAAATCGTTTATTTCATCATCAGCAGTAGTATATCACACAAAGCTGCGGGCAATGTGAGGCTGTATCCAGCATGCATCACATCGCTTCTGTTTTCTCTTTTTCTCATTTCATCAGGTTTTAAGATTACGGTGTTATTGTGTTCTTTTATGCTGTTTAAATCGTTGCTATAAGAGAGGTGAATATGTCGAAATCTCTTCCCAAATGGCTTTTCTTGTTAATTGGGCTGGTAATTCTCGTCGTTGTAAGCGCTGTTGCGTTTCGCTCTATCAATGCCATGAACAATGTGGCAGTGAAGACGACCGTCAGGCCTCATAGCACAACTACTTCCTCCAGGTCATTCACTATCAAAGCGATTAGCGATAAACATGTCTTTTTGATTGTGATGGAGAATCATAACTGGTCGGATATCAAGAATAGTCCATCAGCACCCTACATCAACAATACGTTGCTTCCAACAGCATCGTATGCTGAACAATACTATAATCCGCCGGGAAATCATCCAAGCGAACCAAATTATTTATGGCTGGAGGCAGGCACTAATTTTGGTATTAGCGATGACGCTGATCCAGCTTTCAATCATCAGAGCACAACACAGCACTTCGTGACACTCCTGAACAATGCTGGCTACTCCTGGAAATCGTATCAAGAAGACATCAGTGGCACTGATTGCCCGCTTACTTCAAGTGGGTCATACGCTCCCAAGCACAATCCGATGGTTTTCTTCGATGATGTCACGAATACCAATGATCCGAATTCGTCTAACTGTATTTCTCATATTCGGCCCTATACGGAATTGGCTACAGATTTACCGCAGAATACTGAGCCAAACTACAGCTTCATTACTCCGAACTTGTGCGATGATATGCACGACTCCTGCGCGCCTCTCAATGATCCTGTGAAGCAAGGCGATACCTGGTTGGCACAGAATCTTCCAACCATTCTCAATTCACAGGCATATATGAATGGTGGCATAGTCTTCATAACATGGGATGAAGGCGAAGGCGGGGATGGTCCGATAGGGATGATCGTACTTTCCAATAATGCAAAAGGCGGTGGTTACTCGAATACGATTCAATATACCCATAGTTCAACGCTGCGCACTTTGGAGGAGATTTTTGGGCTTACCCCTCTTTTGGGTGACGCGGCTAATGCCAGCGACCTGAGCGACCTTTTTAAGACGTTTCCATGAAATAAGATATAGGATACTCGTCACTGCATACGTTCTAGTTTGTAAACATATGTAGCACATCAGAGAAGCCAGGAGGATTCAGCAATCCCGCTGGCTTTCTCTTGTGAACTGGATTAAACTAGCTCAGTTCCTTTGGATGTATCCCTCACCTCAAAGCCAAGTGCAGTCAGTTGATCACGCAATTCATCGGAACGTTTCCAATCGCGGGCTATCCGTGCTGCATCGCGCTCATGCACTAATGCAAGCGCTTCATCGCTGATAAAACGTGGCTGTTTGGCCTCGACACTGTCCAGGCGCAAACCCAGCACTCGATCAAAGTCGAGAATCAGACGGCGCCTTTCTGCTGGATCAATCTTGCTATTACGAGCTGCCTCACGTGTTATGCCCAAGGCAGTCGGTAAATCCAGGTCGTCGTTAATAGCTGTATGGAATGCATCGCGCACTTGCTCGGCTTCCACTGACCATCCCTGTTGTGTATCCTCTGCATCGGATGCAGGTAGTGCAGCAAGATCGTCTCTCAGGTTGTTCAGTCCATTCTGTGCTGCTGCGATCGATTCATCAGTGAAATGGAGTTTCGATCTGTAGTGCGCTGTCAGTAGCAGGTAACGATAGGCCATCGGATCGATACCGCGCTCTTTGAGCGTGCTTACCAGAATGACGTTTCCCTTTGAACGCGACATCTTCAAGTTACCGAAGATGAGAAACTCATTGTGTACCCAAAACTGTACAGGTTGCTTGCCGCTTGCACCCTGACTCTGGGCAATCTCATCCTCGTGGTGAGGGAAAACCAGATCCAGACCACCAGTATGAATATCAAACTGCTCGCCCAGGTACTTCGTAGCCATTGCGGAGCACTCGATATGCCAGCCAGGGAAGCCTACACCCCAGAGACTGGGCCAATTCATTTGGCGACTGGCGTCTCCATGTTTCCACAAGGCGAAGTCTTCAGGAGCGTTCTTATCTTCGGCTATCTCCATCTGCTGGCGACCATGTCCACCCGTTCGCAATTTCTCGACCGTATTGCCTGAAAGTTGGCCATAACTGGGGAAATGACTGACATCGTAGTAAACGTTTCCATTTACTGGGTATGCCAGCCCATTTTCTACAAGTTTCTCCGTCATTGCCTGCATCTCTGCAATGTGGTCGGTTGCTTTAGGATTGACATTTGCGGGCAGAATGTTCAATTCAGCCTGGTCAGCAAGGTATTGCTGTGTATAGTAGTCGGCAATCTCATAGGCGGAGCGACCGGTCGTACGCGCTTCATGTTCCAGCCTGTCTTCGCCTCTTTCCTCGGTATCGTTTTGGAGATGCCCAACGTCAGTGATGTTACGTACGAGGAAGACATCATAGCCATTGTACTCGAGCATACGACGTAGCCAATCAGTTGACATGAAAGCACGGAAGTTGCCGATGTGGATATCTCTGTAGACGGTGGGACCGCAGTTATATATGCCCACGTGCGGGGGATTGAGCGCTTGGAACACATTTTTACTTCTTGTCAGCGTGTTATACAGGTAAATCGGTTTCGACGATATGTTAGTCATGAGCATATATCTCCTCTAAAGTGCATACTAATGCGATGAAAGCTGGTTGTTTTGAGGTGGTAGCTCAGACTGGGGTAGAGACATGCGGAAAGTACGTTAGTTACTGTATGTTCGAAGGCACGCCAATTCGTTCGCAGGGGGCTGAGCTACCCACATTGCCTCTGCGAACGCCAGGACAGGTGCAATAATTCTTTTGATAACTTTGGTAGTTCACTGTCTTCTCCACTAGCTCAGGCTTTTGAGAT
>DATMNR010000501.1:0-6548 GCA_035568795.1 Ktedonobacteraceae bacterium | reverse complement strand
CACACGTCCCTTTTCGTCAAAATTGTCGGGATTATTGGCACGTCTCTGCCGTTCCATCTTGCGCTGCAATCGTCGTTTCTTTTTGGCATTGGGGGCTAGCTCAGAACAGAACGTCACCAGGTCGGCCTTTGCCTCACGTGGCACAATCGCACGTGTCTGGGGGCCAATGTCCAGCCCTACGGTGTCGCTGCCTGTCTGCTCATGCTTTTTCTTGAGATATGCATGACCTTCTAACACGAGTTGGACGCGCATAGCGATTGCCATCCTGGTCGGCTCCCTGTGCTTGTGGGCCTGATGCCTTCCGCCTGATCAATCGCACATACTTGATTTTATGGCCCAGGCCATGCTGCACGACGGGATCGAGCCAATCGATGATGACGGGGATGACCTCCTTATTCCACACCAGGAAGCCGCCATCACCGGCATTGGGATCGAACACGAAACGCATCCCCACATCGTTGCGTTTGCCCTCCACACTATCGATGCCTCTCCCCTTACGCGCTTTCGCGCACCCGTTTCGCCTTGCCCACGCGAGAGCCGGTTCACCGCTTGATACGCTCTGGTCGCCAATGTCTGAGACATCGTGCTGTCGATGTGGTCGGCGATCCAGGAGCATCGTGCCGCTTTGGCAAACTCATGGAGGTCGTATTCGGAAAAGCGGTACTGCTTGCGCAGACGTGAGAACGCTTGTGCCCGCTCGACCTTTTTGGTGCGAGGAATGGCACGTGCAGCCCGGCCTGGGCAGGATCAGTGCGCATCGCTCTCATGCGCCGATTGGCTTCTCCCGAGCCTCGCGTTATACAGACACCGGGCCGCTTCCAGGTGGGCACGGAGCGGCTTTTCATTGCTCCAATCGAGCTTTAGGGGCAATTCGATCAGAAAGGTTGGTGTCTTCGCTCGTTTCATCCCACTGCTCCTGCTCATGACCAGGAGAGGGTCGAAGAGCGAAGCTCTTTGTCGTCCAGTTTGTACTCGTAGGCCAGCACTAGGCACGTCCATTCCTCGCAGATGTGTTAGAAGAACATGCTTTCTGAGCAAACAGAAGATGGAAGGAATTGAGCGGCAATCCAGCCGATGAGAAAACCAGCGCCAGAGCGCCTGCCCGTTGGCGCACCCTGCCTGCGCTGTGGCCCCCTTCCTCTTTTCTCTCCACAGCAGGCAATGTCAGCAGTGAGACCATCCAACGATATCTTGAGCGACAACGCCACGGATAACCGAGAAGTGCGCGAGGCCGACCCATCCCCAGGCCCTGAATAAGGAACGGCTTTTCATCCCCCGCTTCAAAAGACGGGGCTTTCAAGCCCGTAATTTTTGTAAATGCCGTAAAGCTGCTCGTGCTGCAAAGTAGCCGCACAGACCATGCACCCCCGCACCAGGGGGCGTAGATGAAGAACAGATAAAAATATTCTTTGCAGGAGTTGCATATGGTACGGGTCGGATTGTTGGCCGTGTATAATATTGCCATAAATCCATGACACCACCACTGATATCGCCACCAACATAGTTAGCATTGTAATGCTCAAAATCCAGCGAGGTCATAGTGTTCTTTGCAAGTACGCAGTCGCGAAAACCTGGAGCAAAGCGTTCAATTTGCGACTCTATACGCTCCGTCATGTCAAAAGTCGAGCCATTCGGGACATGGCAATATACCCAGGCAGTATGTTTTCCCTCTGGTGCGCGACTGGGATCAAACAAGCTTTGCTGGGCGACCAGTACAAACGGTTTTTCAGGGTGCTCCCCCCGCGTTACTGCTCGCTCAGAAGAGGCAACCTCTTCAAAAGTTCCTCCAACATGTACTGTTCCGGCCCTTAAACATTCTTCGGCTCTCCAGGGAATTGGGCCGTCAAGCGCATAATCGATTTTAAAAATGCCTGGGCCATAGCGATATCTTTTGAGTTGCCATTGATAACTATTTGGCAGATGATCACCAGCAATGCGCAAAAGTTGGCGTGGCGTAATATCACACAAAATGACGCTTGCGGGAGGTAGAGCGTCAATCGACTTGACCTCTACATCAGTAACAATTTCTCCACCCAGGGAGAGAAAATATGCAGCTAACGCATCAACGATCTTTTGCGAACCACCATGAGGAATCGGCCAACCGACGGTATGTCCAGGTATCGCCAATAAAAGGCCAGCAGCAGCGCTTGATGGCTGCTCAAGGGACATCATTGAATGTGCGCTCATTCCCGCGAATAGAGCACGAGCTTGTTCTCCTCTGAACAAACTTTCGGTCAAACCACGAGCAGAGCGAATCGCTTTCAACCCGAAATTGGCACGTGCAAAGGGATGGAGGACAGATTGTGGCCGTAAAGGCGCACGAATAAACCCTTTGATTTTATCCCAATTGTGAACAAGGGGAGTCATCAGTTTGCTATATGCTCTTGCATCTGTACCTAGCCCGGCAGCAGTCGCTTCTATCGAACGTTCAAGCATGACTGCTGTACTATTATCTAATGGATGCGCAAGTGGAACCAATGGTTGAATCATCTCCAAGCCAAATTCTTCAAGTGGCAGAGAACGGAAGAAAGACGAGTCAAGTGCTAAAGGGTGAATCGCCGAACATACATCGTGAACGAAACCCGGCAATGTCAGTTCCATTGTGCGGCAGCCGCCTCCGATAGTTTCTTTGGCTTCGAAGAGGACTACCGACTGACCTGCTTGTGCCAAAGTTATCGCAGCGGCAAGTCCATTAGGTCCTGACCCTATAACAATAGCATCATATTTGGAATGTTCGGACATACATACGCCAATTCTTAGTTGTTAGTTTCGGGTTTCCTCCGAAAGGATTGACCTACCCAACGAACAGGTGTGCTCACAGTGTACAACGTTGTGCGTATAGCTGAGTTTTGCCAGATGTTCTTAGCCTGTGACCACTGTAACTTCGGATCAACACAGACCTTTTGGGTTTGCACTGGTGCTTTGACATTGAAATATTCTGCCAGTGATTTCAATGTATCTTGCCAGAATCGATCTTCCTTGGCATATCCACCGAGATGGAAGCCAATTTCATACAGCGGATCATTTGCACGTATCAAAACCTGGGACTGGGCTATGGTGCAGCCGTCATCTTCATAGGAACTGAAGGTGATCCAACCAGCGAACATATGACCTTGCGGAGTCATCAACGTGAAGGATTCATCATCAGCATACAGTACCATTACACCGGTTGAGAGCCTCATACCAACTGGCATAGACAGGTTTAGTAATGCAACTTCTCCCGGAGCGATGCCGGTCAACGGTGCATTAAAGCGATTGCCTTTAGGCCAGAACCTCGGAAAGTTTTCCTTCCAGGTCTTGATAACCTCAGATGGTTGGACATTTGCACCTTCGAGGCGTATACGGTACGTTTTTTGCCACATCTGACCAAAGCCTTGTAAAGGGCTAAGAGCCTGTCGACCTTCAACATTCAGATTCAGTGCTCCGATGGGTGCATTGGATACTTTGAACGTCTTAGTCTGCTTTGCCCAATAGGCTGCATCACGTGGGATTACTGTTTGTTTTTCTTCTGGTGAATTAGATGAGGTACTCATAGCGTTCTTTCTCCTATTAGCATAGCAATACTAACTGGCGTCAGATTGTATCCAAAACATTGAAGTACGCGACACAGCTTCTATGCAACAGCCAGAACATCAGCCTCAGTATCATACATGCCAATGGCCTCATTCAGTCGTGTAAGTTCAAAGATGTGCTTATAGTGGTCGCTTAATCCAAAGGCAAGCATGCGCTGTTTCTGACGATTGGCGCGGATAAGTAGCGTAACAAGCAATCCGATACCGCTACTGTTCATGTATTCAAGGCCATTGAAATTCAAAATGATTGTGCGAGTGGTTGGTAAGCTGGCTTCCGCGTACGCTTCCATCAGAATATCTTCTGCGAAAGCAGAGACATCACCCTCGATATCAATGATGCTGACAGTATTGTTGATTGTGCGAACGTTCATTACTACATTGGCTTGTGGCATGGGAAAATCTCCTCTTGCTTATTTATTATCAAACAATTCTTAACGATGCGAAAGAATACGAGCAATTTCTGAATATGCCCCTGAACAAAATTGTAATCCAAATCACGTTTCTAAAGCGTTTCATCTTACGGTGGACTTAAGATCCATTAGACCCTCCAGCTAGTGCACTCGATTCATCTGGAAAAACACTCATGAAATCTACCAGGCGAGTAATCTGGAAAATTTCTTCGTAATGGCTGCTCAACCCATACGCCAGCAAGCGGCGTTTCGATTTTCGAGCTCTTGCCAGCAAACTGACAATGAGAGCAATACCTATGCTATTGATGTAATCCACTTTGCTAAAGTTGAGAAGGATGACGTTTGCGTCTCGACTCTCTGCTTCGGTATATGCAGCGTTCAGCACGTCTTCTGCAAAGGAGTCGATCTCACCTTGCAGGTCAACAATAGCAACCCGTGGCTGGTGGCGTACTTGTGCCTCAAGACTTTTCGCTGGCATTATCTTCTCCTTTCAGATACATTATCAATTCGACTGTATGATGCGATGCGTCGCTGCTAATGTTCATCTCATCCACCATATGCTTGATTAAGAACAATCCCCATCCACGCGGAGTCTGGAGTTCTGCAAGCTTGGCTTCAATGTCTGGAACCTCAATTCCATCGTCTGAGGGAGGTATGAGTGAACCACCATGGTCAGTAATACGAACCGAAAGAGCCACTGGTGAGGCCAACACTTTAATGAAAACAGGCTGGTCGGGCAGATAATGGTTTCCATGTTCCATGGCATTCATTGTTGCTTCTGCTACGGCAGTCTTGAGTTGATCCAGACGCTTGACAGGCAAATGGAGTACCTCAACTGCTTCAGTGACTTGCTCCATTGCGATGCGTTCATTACCTGGTTGGCTGGGCACTGTCAATTCAGCAAGTATTTGCCAATCAATGTCGTTGCTCGAGTTATCTTCTTCTGCCGGAATGACGGATCTAGTAGCGATTTCGGAAACTCCATAGCTTTTTGATCTTTGTAGAGTTACCATCGTAATATCATCTTCTTGTTCCCAACCAGGTCCTGTGAATTCTGCCAAATCTTCCAGTACGACATCTTTCAATGATGACTCTTCCTGATACTCTCCTATTAACTTCATCAATCGTGGGAAGCCATACATCCCACGTTCAGGATTGTGTGCCTCTACTATCCCATCGCTGTAAAACAAGATGCTTTCCCCCTGAGCCAAAGTGGTCTCCTTCTCCTCATACTGCATTCCAGGCATTAAACCAAGCGGCATGCCAGTGGCTCGCAGTTCAGTAACTCCACCCATTTGATGGTGGTGGTAAGGCAAATCATGTCCTGCATTAGCATACAAAAGTTGTCCAGACTCGGGATCCAGGAGTGCATAAAGGCAGGTGACAAACATTTTAGGTGGGATGTCTTGATAAATGATCTCATTAACGCGTTCTAGAACCTGTCCTGGTTTCACTACTCTTTGAGCTACAGCCCTTAGAACACTGCGTGTGGTTGCCATCAGAAGTGCGGCCGGCACCCCCTTATCGGTCACATCTCCAATGACAATGCCTAATCGACCATCATCTAAATAAATGAAGTCATAAAAATCACCGCCAACTTGTCTGGCAGCCTGGTAATACGCATTCACTTTCCAACCTGGAAGTGCTGGGAGATCCTTAGGTAAGAGTGTTTTTTGTATCAATTGAGCAACACGAAGTTCGTGCTGAATGCGTTCATTTTCACGGGCTTGAATTTGTTGATCTTGTACTAATTGAGCAACCCTTACTGCTGGAGCAGATTGAGTAGCCAGGGTATTGAGGAGTCCGCGGTCATCTGTAGAGTAATCTTGTTCACTTAATCGAGGTCCCAAATTGAGTAAGCCAACGAGTTCGCCTTGACTAACAAGTGGTATTGCCAACTTAACTCCTGCATCCTTCATTGCTTGTAATGCAGGTGACTCAAGATGTAATTTGTCGACTTCTATTGTACCAGGGGCGCTCAAGAAATATGCGACAATAGGATCATTGGGCGCAATATCCATAGGAGGAGGCATCATTTGTTGAATTTGACTGGCATCGCGTATTTGGATCACCTCTGATTCGCGTTTAGCCAATCCTCCTCGCCTCATTCTCAAGCGTTGCAATATAGTTGCCATTTGAACTCACTCCATCACCATTGTCATCTCGCGATTTCCTGAGCATCATCGCCAGTCTTTCTGAGATGTATCTATGTCTCTGAATTTAAGTATACCGAGAAAACGTCTCCTAAACGTTACAAAAACGTTACGAAATAGCTCAAAGTTGCATATTACTTTGAGTATCATACTCCGAATAAGGGTCTTTGAAAACTATTAGACTCTTTTACAATACTCTATCAGTACGATCAGGTCAATCCATGGAAGAGTTTGAAAAAATGAAAAGGAGATCGTCCTTGAATTCACGCCCTGTTATAGTGTTACTCGTGCTTGATACTCATCGTTTGGATCGTCTTTCGTGCTATGGAAATCGGATAGAGACTACACCAAATCTGGATATCTTTGCATCGGAAGCCACGCTCTATCGTCATGCGATGTCTACCGCGCAATGG
>DATMNR010000500.1:0-6362 GCA_035568795.1 Ktedonobacteraceae bacterium | reverse complement strand
ATCAAATTTGGCAACCCAATAGCATACAGGAAGTGAGTTATTTAGCGGCTGAAGCAAAGAATCATGCCAAGCACTCAACTGACAACGTGTACCATATGCCACCGCGACGTGTTTTGGCTGGTCATGATGGATCTACTTATGTTCCCTCTCGCTATGTAGCTTTTTCTCCTCTTCCTCCGACTCTAGCTCAGATTACCCAAGGCCATGCTTATTACTATCCTCTTTTTGGAAGTTTAGAGGAGAATATTCTTGAAGAGCATGGGCGATGGATTTAATAAAACCTCTGCGTTATTAGAAAGTGGTGAATGTCACGGATCAGGATGAGAAAAACGTGGAAAGCATATTGAGCACCGAAGTTGATGAGGCACAGCGTCAGGCTGTGCGAGAGAATGCAAAGCGAGTTTTACGGGAAAGTGGTCTTGCCGAGATGCTCAAAACGCTCAATAAAAATGCACTTAAAGGCAGGGGTAACTTTTACGAGTATGACTCTATGCTTCTTCTCAAGTGGGGTACAAGCTATACTCGTCGTCATATGTGGATTGAAGTAAACGGAAATACAATTCGTTTCAGGCTTGCTCCTCATCGCCAGTGTGCGACTACAACACCAATTTGTGATGGTGAATATCATACATTTACGAGTGCTATGTGGGCAGATAGGGAGTTCTTGTTGAATGAATTGAATAAATATTATGCCAGGCCTATAGCTGAGACTTCCTCCGATTAACTACTCACATCACCAGGTAATCTGTCCTACATTGGATCGAGTGCTAATATTCGCACAACACCAACACTGCTGAGGAAACCACTTATTGCTTTATAGTTCTGATCAGCATAGAAGTCTTTGCGTTGTGTTGCACCTGGCCAACTAAGTACATTCAAAAAATTCGAACTGTAATTGTTGGTCGAAGACTCTGCAAACTGGTTGTTATTTAACGTAGATTGATCGTGAATGAATGCGCTATCCTCGTTTCTACCCCGTGCCAGAAACGAAAAGGCAAGCGTTGGCTGTGTTACCTGTCTCCGCAGACCTTTCATCCAACTGTGTTCTACTTGCTCAGCCTGTTCTGGTCGGACGGTGACAATATGTGCTGCCGCAATCGCAGGTTGAGCTGAAGGGCGACTATAACCCCAGATATAACGCATCAACCATTGCTCAGGATACGCTATAAGTAACTCTCCTGTGGATCCTCTTAAAAGATTTTTGGGGTTATACCTGTCCTGTGCTTTGTACCAATAATCTTCGTCTTCCCAGGTTGTGAGTATGAAATAGTATGATTCAGGTTCTTTGCTCCGATAAAAGCGAGCATTCATTAGCCCTGGTGCATGTTGTATTGTTTCGGAGATGAGATTCAGGCGCGTTGTGCCATCCTCTTTGTCCAACACCATATGTGCCAATGTTGCAACTAGTAATTCCATACATGACCTTTTCTATAACTTTCTCGCACCGTAGCATGACATAGGCCTTCGTTTTTGTCAATCTATGAGCCCTGCCATTCGCTTATAACTCTATGCGTGCTGTTATGGTCAGCAAGAAACACGAGAAGTGAATATATTGCCTGTGCGTCCATTCCACACTCTCACTTAAGTGTGCAGAAAACAGCCACGCAGTGACTTTTGAGAAACCATTAATATCAGCTGGGTTAAACTAGACAATCTTCTAAATCAGGAACTATACTGTTAATAAATGCCTGATTAGTGGCATGAGTACTTGTAATGAATCTTAAACGGCACGATTGAAGGAGAGGCATTCGAATGTTTGATCCTGAGACAATGCACGGCACGGTAGAATGGAAACAGGCCAGGCCCGAAGATGTAGCAATATGGGTATCTGTTACTCGACGTAGTGCCGATCAGATGCCCTTAGAGAGCGAAGATTCACAGATTATCCGCTATAAAGAAGAGGGGCCTCAACAACAAACCCAACGTTTTCTGCTCTGGCGTGGCGACGTGCCCATTGGACGCTTACGTTTTTATGCACAAGGTGATACAGCCGAACTGGATGGACTTGTGCTTTTGCCTGAAGCAGGTGGTAGCGTGGCAGCTCAGGTAGTAACCGAGGCATCGCTCAGAGCCGCAGTTCTCAATGTTCGTCATCTTAAAGCGACCTACCCTGCTGTATATATTGCCTCATTTGCGGCAGCAGGATTCCAGGAACTACGCCGTCGAACAGGTATGATAGCGTCAACAAACATTACAGTACCTCAGCTTTCATTGCCGAACTCTTTACATATTAGACTCATCAAGGAGGACGATAGCGATCAGATTGGTACATTACTGCAGCGTGCTTACACCGGAGGACCTGATGATCAACATCCAGACCTGGCTGGTTGGCGAGCAGAGGTTCGCGCCATTCAGGATGGACATTTTGGCCCTTTCCTGGCTGATACGTGTTTTGTGGCTGAACATACCCTCGATCGCTTTCACCTGGCAGGAGCAATTCTGGTGCATCTGGAACGGAATGTGCCACGCATTAGACATATGGTCGTAGCTCCCCTGTTTCGTCATGTCGGCCTTGGTCAGTTATTAGCGGTCAAAGCCATGCAAACTCTCCAGAAGTCTGGCTATCCAACAGTTATTCTCTATGTAACACTTGGAATACCGGCTGTAAACCTTTATCATAGGCTTGGATTCGTCGAGGCTGGTCCGACATACATTGAAGCGGAACGTATGCTGTCGAGATGAAGATACTGACGGATGCTAATTGCCTGGTAATAGAGTTCTTCCTCAAAAAATCGTTATCCAGCAGGTGTTATTAAACGTAGGAAATTGAATGATCCTAAGATTCACGCGCAAATGAACGTAACGCAAAAGTAATCTGCTCTTCAAGTGTCATGGATCGGTCTTGCGGGATTTTGCTTAATGCTGCTTGCGCTTCTGCCGCAGTAAATCCTAAACCCATTAATGCTTCAAGAACTTCAGATTGCAGCTGTCCTGATGGGGAGAGCGCTGCATTGCTTCCAATTGTACCCAGCGATGGTAGTTTTCCTTTTAGTTCAAGAACTAACCTGGCTGCAAGTTTTTTGCCGACACCAGGAGTCAATGCAAGGCGTTGCTGATCTTCATCAGCGATAGCTTGATAAAAAGTTTGCGCGTCCATCATAGATAGCAATGCCAGTGCTAGTTTCGGTCCTACCCCGCTGATACCGATCAGTTGCTCGAAAGCATCCCGATCTTCTGCACTGGTGAACCCATAGAGAGCCATCCCATCTTCTCGCACATAAAAATGCGTGTAAAGAGACACCTCCGAGCCGACTTCTCCAAGGCGATTCGATGTCGTAGCCGGTACGAAAACACGAATGCTAAAGCCGCCGATGTGCACAATAACATAACCAGCTCTGCGAGCTTCAAGGATACCCTTTATACTGGCAATCATCGTTACGTTCCTTACCTGTTGTTAAATGGATCATGCAAGCTAGGCATCGTGAATTGAAAAATCACATGTCCTTTAGAAGATCTGGGTACGAGTGAGAAACGAGGCGGTATGCAAATGACAGATAGCTACTGCCGCGGCATCTGCTGCATCATCCGGGCGTGGAATTGATTTGAGATGTAGTAGAATACGCACCATTTCACCCACCTGCTCTTTGTTGGCTCCACCATAACCTGTTACCGCCTGCTTGACTTGTTTAGGAGTATATTCAGAAACTGCGAGACCTCCATTTGCTAATGCCAACATTGCCACTCCACGTGCCTGTCCTACTGTCAGGGCTGTACGAGCATTTTTTGCGAAGAAGAGTTCTTCCATTGCAGATTCGTTTGGACGATACGTGGTAATAATCTCGTTTAAACGATGATAGATGTGTAGTAAACGTTCGGGCATGGACATGGTGGATGGTGTTGTAATCACATCGCACGCAATCATATTCAACTCGCTACCCCGCAATTCGACAACAGCATAACCAACAATAGCCGTTCCAGGGTCAATACCAAGAGCTAGGCGAGATGAAGGAGAGGGAGATGATGGGCTTGTTAAACTGCCCATCTCTTAACCCTCGAACGAAGCTGCAAAGTCCTCTGGGAAGTCAGCATTTGTATACACATTCTGCACATCGTCCAGGTCTTCAAACTTCTCCACCAGGCGCATTACCTGGTGTGCAACCTTTTCATCAGTGAGTTCAACTCTGGTTTTCGGCAGCAGTGTACTCTCAGCTTTCACAATTTTATAATGTTTTGATTCGAGTGTCTGACGAATCGTTTCGAGATCAGATGGATCGGAATAAATAGTAAGGACCTCGTCGTCAAGACCTACCGGATCGACATCATCAGCGCCTAGATCTATTGCCTCCAGGGTGAGTTCGTCGGGATCCTGCCCTTTCAGCTCTACCTCAAGGATACCTTTTGCCTCGAAGAGCCAGTCAACACAACCGTTTTCACCCATATTTCCGCCGTTACGGCTAAAGGCGTTACGGACTTCAGCAACGGTACGGTTTCTATTCTCTGTCAAAGCTTGCACCAGAAGAGCTGTGCCTCCTGGCCCATAACCCTCATAGGTAATCTCCTCAAGCGCATTGCCTTCTGCTCCTCCCGATGCGCGCTTGATTGTCCGCTCGATATTATCAGTTGGCATGTTAGCATCTCGTGCTCTTTGCACTGCCATTCGCAGCCGAAAGTTTGTGTTGGGATCTCCGCTACCACCTTCACGCACGGCTACAACAATTTCTCGTCCTAACCGTGTAAAAAGTTGGCCTCGTCTAGCGTCGTTAACTCCTTTGGAACGGCGTATTTGTGCCCATTTAGAATGACCTGACATTCTATCGCCCCCTAGTTTTTTCGGTTAAACAATTACAAAAATATGTGTGATGCGCGTTTGAGTTTTGAGAAATCTCGTTGTTAGCATTGTAACATGAATGCCCTCAGAGCGTCGAGTGGTTCATGAAACCTCTTGTAATCATGCGCACTCTGATATATCCTTGTCACAATGCAATCTGGCAAGAGGTATTTACTGATTGCACACTAATCGTTGATAAGGCAGGGGCCTTTACAACTCGTTTATAAAACGGAACGTATTACTTCATGAAAGTGTAAACTGTTGAAGAAAGATACTACGGTTAAAAGCCAGGCGAAGCCAACAGCGCGTCAGGGTCTGGGTCGCACGGGTGAACGACTTGCGGCTGAAGCGCTTTTAAGCAAAGGATATCGCATCTTGGAGCGAAATTTTCGCTGTCGTCAAGGCGAGATTGACCTTGTGGCTGAGGACGAGCAAGATTTAATCTTTGTGGAAGTAAAGGCTCGACGCGGTGTTTCATTTGGCTTGCCTGAAGATGCACTGACAATACGTAAATGTCGCAAGTTAGTTGAAGTTGCAGCATATTACCTGGACCTTCACACGTGTTCTGATCGTTCCTGGAGAATCGATGTGGTAGCGGTGCAGTTCAGCAGCAGTGGAAACTTGAAGAGATACGAATTTATAAGCATGCCGTTACAGATATCGAGTAGAATATACTAACTCAAACTAAATATATACATAAATATCAGAAGGGGAGGAAGTACATGGCAGACTTTTTAGAATCCGCAAAAAGTATGGTGAACGCAGCAGTAAGCCGCACGAGTTGGGAGGCACAGAAACAGATGCGCGTTCGCAGTAAACAAACCGAAATTGATAAGCTTTTAGCCCAACGCCAGCAGTTACTTGACGAACTTGGACAAGTCGCAATGAATCTGTACCAGCAGGGGAAATTGAGCGATCAGCAACTTTCACGCTTATGTGCCAGCATTCAAGAGTTGGATCATGATGCACAGAACCGTGAGACTCAACTGCAGGAGATTAAGAGCGAAGTCTACCAGGCGAATCAATTTGCACCGGCATCGACTCCAGATTATACTCCCCCAGACTCATCGTCGACATCTTCAACTCCTCAACCTTCAACAGTAGGAGCGAAATCTCTGCTTTGCCCTGTATGTAGTGCTACTATACGCCCTAATGCTCTGTATTGTCGCAGTTGCGGTACAAAATTGCGTTGATTGGCGTATAACAGTGTGTTACAATGATTGATGCCTCAGATAGTTATTGTTATTGAACGTCAATAGCTTTTTGTGTGGTATAGCAGTTGTAAACATAGTGGACAGGTAAGCAGCTTGAAGGGTGCTCTATTGACTAAGCGTTCTCAGAGAGAAATGACCCTAACTCTCGACTGTATCAGTCACAGCCCGGCCCAGACACAGCGACTAGGCATGCGTTTGGGGGATCTTCTCCAGGGCGGAGAACTCATCTTGCTCGACGGTCAACTGGGAACAGGGAAAACAACATTTACTCAAGGTCTGGCGCAGGGTTTGGGTATAATCGAGAACATTAATAGTCCCACCTTTACTCTCCTAAAGGAATATACAAGTCAACCTCAACCTGAAATTTCAACGGGTGCTTT
>DATMNR010000499.1:0-2860 GCA_035568795.1 Ktedonobacteraceae bacterium | reverse complement strand
TGAGCAATTTGCCCAAATGATGAGCAGCATTGGTATAGGTGATCAGCATCTTGTTGTAGCTTACGACGCTCACCCTGCCTCGCAATTTGCAACTCGATTGTGGTGGGCGCTCAAGTATTATGGACATGACAAGGTTGTGGTGCTAAACGGTGGAATTCCCAAGTGGAAGCGTGAAAATCTACCGTTGAATACCGCAATTCCGAACTACCCTTATTCTACATTTACACCTGTACTTCAACCAGAGCTTCGCGCCAATGCCATTGATGTATTGAACTTATTGGGTCAACCGGATGTAGTGCTCATCGATGCGCGTGATCAAGGACAATATTCAGGCCAAACAGTGCGTAGACCCGGTCGTCGCGGGCATATCCCGGGCGCACTTAATATTCCGCGCGAAGAACTCATGGATCCGACACTAGGAACTTTCCGAAGTAACGATGAACTGAGACAAGTTTTTTCCCAAGCACACGTTTTGCCTGAACAACGAATAGTCGCTTATTGCAACGGTGGGGTTGCTGCAACTTCAGTGCTTTTCACTCTTGCAATGCTTGGCTATCCATCATTAACAAACTATGATGGTTCATGGAACGAGTGGGGCGAACGCCAGGATTTGCCTGTCGAGCTTTAATATAAAAAGAATTATGTGCTTCGTAGTCGTTGAATCGTGATAAGGTCGCTAAGTAATCCGTACGCTGTTTGCACTACTGCTGGTTCGTGTTCGAGCAGAGTGATTGTGCCCATAGCTTCAGTTTCGATGGAGATTACCCCTGTCGTGCCTTTACCTATAAGCAAAGTGTCATCTGAACTAATTCGGCGTGGCCGTACCGAGGCCGCGAGCACACCGTTTCTGCGATGCGCTTGACTGACCAGACGGTATGGTGAACCTGCAAGTGCTGCCGCGCAAATTTCATCGGTTGTGAGATTGCGAATGCCATCACGCTCGACCATGTGTGGAGTAATGTTACTATCTAGAAGTGAATTAGCCAAAATTGTTGTTTTCATGACTGCATCCCAGCCATCCAGATCGTGCCAGGGATCAGCTTCGGCTATACCAATTTCTTGAGCTTTGACAATTGCCTCCTCAAGCGAATACCCCTGCTCAATCATATTTAAAACCAGCGTGCTGGTTGAGTTCAATATTGCCTTGAAGGATTGTATTCCGACAGCAGGGAGAGTAAATTCTGCCAAATTTATCAAAGGGAGTCCATCCATTACAGCCGATTCAAATCGAAACTGCACATCATGTCGCCTCGCCAGTGACTGAAGTTCTCTTTGAGCATATGCTACGGGACCTTTGTTTGCTGTGATAACATCCATACCTGATTCGAGGGCTTTACGAATATGTCTGAGTGCTGGTTGACCATTTTGAGGATTGAGGGTGGTAAGCTCGATGAATAACGAAGCACCTGCCTTTTTCCCAGCTTGAATAAATGTCTCAAAGTTTTCCATATGGGTTCCTGCAATACTAAGCCAGCTCAGTGAATCTTGTTCGCGAGCGAGTAAATCGGCATTAATCCCATCAGCATAAATATAGAGGCCGCGATTACGTGAGCCAATCCCAGTTATCACCGGACGTATGCCTGATTCGCGACCCAACCATTCGCTCCGAGATGCTAATAGTTGAAGGAACGCCTGTGCGACGTGTCCATAGCCTAGTATGAGGATGCGAAGAGGTGGAAGTAATGCGGAGAGAGATGTTTTGCTCATAGAAATCCAAGCTTTTCTGTACCGCGCCCCTTTGAGGTCTGGGAGGGAGCAGGCGTTCCTTTTGCTGCTGTGGCGATGGGTACAAGCCGCGTCTTCCACCGTAACACCTCAATCAACCTACAATCAGCTACCTTGGCTGATTGGGTGAGCCGCTTGCCTGTTTGAGGATCGTGTAGGCTCAGTTTGCCATCCATCGTGCCGCCTACATAGGCTTTCCCCCACTTTGAGTGCTTCACCAACGTGCCGCGCTTGATGCCTTGCGAGAACGTGCCTCCGTAGAGCTTCCTCTTGCCACCTTTCTCTGGCTCGAAGCGATGCAGTTGGCGGTGGTGCCAGGTGAGTGGGCTGATGCAAACCAGCCTCGTGTTATCTGGCTTCTTCCGCCCCCCCACAGCAGTGTATGCCAGCACCCAGGCGTCTATGCAGTGCGCTTCCCAGACTTCTGCCAACTTCTTCCCGGTTTTCTTGAGCCCAAACCGCTCGCGCATTTCCTTCGTTTCATAGCCCTGTTTGGTCTGCACTGGAGCCAACTTACCGAGTTCAACGTAGAACCATTGCTTGCCCACTTGCAGGGGAGAAAAACGGCTATTCCAGCGGTGCTTGTTCGGTTTGGTCTGGGCTTTGATGTCTTCGACCACAAAGACGCTCACCGGGAAGAGTTGGCACAGAAACGTCGCCAGGCGCAATTTCCAGTGCCAGCGCGCTCTGGTGGAAGGCGGAAGCCTCTTCTTGCTCTGCTTGCGGTTCTGACGCGGCTTGCGACAAGGGGTGTTCCGCCCTCTGCGGGTACGGCGCCTCTGGGTGCTGCGCTTCTCCGCTTCTTTCACGCCGTCTCTGGCCTCCGCCTGGATGTTGGTATAGGTGTGGGCGGCTGAGGTCACGCTATAACCTTCGCGCTTGCTACCCGGGTCAATGCCCACCGCAATGGGCTGCGACACGCGTGCCGAGGGTTCGGCATTCAAGCGTACGCAAAAGAGCCCTCCTTTCCAGAAATGCGTTGCCTTGCCGCTTTTGATCCACTTTCTGGCTCTGGACGGAGTCGTGGGCATGAGTGGTGTGCGTTCCTGATCGACCACAGGGACAAAGATGTGCGACATCGTGCTGTAAGCCTCTTTCGAGTGTACTATGTTCCCTTCGCTGCTGACCATCGGAG
>DATMNR010000498.1:0-5191 GCA_035568795.1 Ktedonobacteraceae bacterium | reverse complement strand
CACAATGCTGATGTCTTTCGCATTACTGATGCCACTCCCTCACAGGCGCAAGCGCTTCTAAACAATGTTGACGTGGCGGCTATTATCACCATTCCCTCTGATTTCACGCAACGTGTGAATGCGCATCAAAGCGCGCCTATCGATGTAATCGTGAATAACCTGAACCTGGATTTTACCAACGATATCCGCCGCTCAGTGCCGGATGCTATCACACAATTTTATCAGGCGCAGGGTGAAGCTAGCCCCATAAAAGTGACTATGCAAGAGACTAATTTGCGACATCGTGATGTGGATTTTTTCCAGTACAACGTACTCCCGACGATACTGCTACTGCTTATGATCAGTGGCCTCATCAATGGCGGGCTTTCAACTGCTCGTGAGTGGGAAAGTCGTACGGTTAAAGAACTTTTGCTTTCGCCAGTGTCTCGAGGTGCGATCATCACTGGGAAAGTGCTTGCAGGCTTTGTCGTCACCTTTCTCCTGGGTACGCTGGTGCTGCTCTTAGGCTACGCGCTTGGTTGGACACAGCCTCAAGGAGTATACTGGTTGAGCGCGTTGCTCACTATTGCCCTGGTATCTCTGTTCGGTGCGGGGTTAGGAGTCGCCATTGGTGCTGCACTGCGCCGTGTGCAGGTGGTGATTGCTGTATCTATCAATGTCGCAATCTACCTGTTCTTTCTGGCAGGCGGGATTGGTGTGTTAGCCTTTGAACCAACATGGCTTCAAAATATTGCTGCCTTTTTACCATTGACGTATGGCAGGCATGCACTCGAACAAGCTGTTTTCTACAGCGCATCCGACCAGTTTGTGCGGGATATGTTGGTGCTTTCGCTAGCCGCGGTGGTCGCTATTGTCCTCGGTATCTTCTCAATGCGGAGAGGCATTACGAGTTGAAAGAAGATTTAATTCACTAATCCCCATGGCTTGATGCGTTTACGGGCCTTTTGAGCTTCCTGGTGGTTGCCCAAAGCTTCATAGACATCTGCTTTGAGTACCCAGGCAGGTGTGTAGTTGCGATCGAGTTCGGTAGCTTCATTGAGTGCATCAAGCGCAGCCCGGTTGTGTCCGTTACGGACAAGCGCCTCAGCTTTGTTACACCAGGCAACGGCGCTGCGCGGATTAATCATCAGTGCGCGGCTATATGCGCCAACAGCTCCAGCATAATCACGCAGGTAAGAGCGCGCATTGCCAAGGCCGTTCCAGGCCTGGAAACTATGCTGGTCATAGGTGAGCGCCTGCTCGTATGAAGCGATAGCTTCTTCTGGTTGGTTCATATCCATTTCAGTGTCAGCTTTGCCAATCCAGGCCGCAATATACTTTGGGTCAACGTTTAACGCACGTTCAAAGTGGACGAGCGCTTGTTGATGTCGTAGAAGGCGCTTTAAAGCAAGTCCCGCACTTACCCATACCACAGGGTTTTCTGGTTCAATTTCGATGGCTCGTTGATAGGCTTCATAGGCTTTCTTGTAATTTCCCTGGCTATAAAGCGCAGTTCCCTTGCCATTCCAGGCATAAAAATTTCGTGGTTCCATGCTTAGTGCTTCTTCATAAGCGTGTAAGGCCTGGGAGTAGTGTTGCTGCTTCAACAATTTATCACCCGCCTCGCATTTCTCACGCACACTGCCACTTGTGCTTACTCTCACTGCTGATTGACGACCGGAGGAATCTCCTTGCCTGGTTCCAATCTTAATAGCAGGTGAAGAAGGATTTGTGCTCTGACGTACCACTGGAGTGGTCCAGGCATCGGGTTGTGAGTTTTGCGCTAAAGCCATGATACCCGTACTGGGACGAATAGCCTGGTCGAACGCATACATAAACTCCAGCATATCGGTGAATCGATCTTGAGGTCGTGCTGCCAGAGCGCGTAATACCACGCTATCCAGGGCAGATGGCAACTCCTTATTGAATGTGGAAGGCGGAAGAATAGGACCTCCATGCTCATCGAAAGGATTGTAGCCAGTAAGCATTTCATAAAGTACAACTGCGCAACCAAACTGGTCACTACGTGGATCTACTACTCCACTGGTCTGCTCTGGAGCCATATATCCGACTGTGCCGCGTACCGTAATCGTCTTTCCGACGCGTGTGCCAGGTTCTAATGAACGTGCGATACCAAAGTCGGTAATAACCAGGCGGCGGTCTTCCTGGTGGATGAGTATATTTTCAGGTTTAATATCACGGTGAATAACAGGGCGTGGTCGTGTATGGGCATAGTGCAAGGCGTTTACAAGTTGATGTAAATCAAGGATAGTCTCTGAAGCTGGAAATGGACCATTGATGACTGCCAACCTGGTACGCAATGATCCTGCTGTATATAAGGGCATGACAAGGAAAACGCTAGGCCCATCTTTGCCGTAATCGAGAATTGGAACAATATTTGGGTGATCCAAAGTTGCTGCAATACGAGCCTCGCGCAAAAAATGTTCTTGCTCGGTGGGTGTCGTTTTGTTTTGCAAGAGCACTTTTATGGCTATGCGGCGGGATAGATTTTGATCTACTCCACGAAAGACTGCTGCATAACCACCCTTACTAATTAAGGCCTCTACAACATATCGCCCAGCTAAAGCGGTACTAAGTAAGGGTAAAGCGCATGTGCGACAAAAAACATCACTATCTCTATTGTCGTTTCCGCAGTCAGCCAGATCAGCGCAACGTCGCATACCGTCTCCATAAATCAGGCATAATGAGATGTATTTGAGTGTAAATGATTATATCACCATATGCTAAATGTATACTAGTGTTTATTTTCCTTCACTACCTTGAGGAAAAACGAAATTGTGGGAACACCCCCCTCTCGTCGGGGGACAAATCCGCCTGTATCTCTTAGTTACTCGTTTCGACGGCTTTTAAATTGTCTGATGCTCCAATCTAGTGGCTCTTGCCTGGCAAGAAAGAGCTTCTTCTGTTCTGGCTAGCCTCTCGAGGACAATGGCTTTATTGTACCAGGCATCGGGTTCATCGGGCGCGAAAGCTGTTGCTTGGTCAAAGGCTACAAGGGCTTCATCCAGGTGTCCCAGGGTAAAGAGTGAAAGCCCCTTATTATTCCAGGCAGCGCTGTATTGAGCATCCAGAGCAAGCGCATAATCGAAGGCAACTAAGGCTTCTTCGTCTCGCCCTAATTCATGTAGCAGGCTGCCTTTGTTAAACCAGGCTGAGATTAACCCATCGTCAAACTGCAATGCCTGCTCGTAGGAAGAAAGAGCATCTTCATACAAGTGCATCGCTGCTAGAACATTTCCTCTATTATACCATGCGCCAGCGAGTGCCGGGTCAAGCATAAGTGAGTGGTCATAATCCACCAATGCCTCTGCATATCGTTTCAAGTCACGGAGATCATTAGCTTTATCGAACCAGACAATAGGGTTATCAGGAGAAAGGGTGATCGCATGTTCATGAAGGAGCAATGCCTGGTCTGGGCTTTCTAGTCTGCGAAGGATGTTACCTTTGATGTCCCACATAGTTGCATTGTCAGGCTCGAGATCAAGCGCCCGATTGATGGCGAGTTTTGCATCCTCGTATCTGCGCAAACTGTAGAGGGCATCGCTCATTGCCTGCCAGATTATCCCTTGTGTTGCATCCAGTACAAGCGCATGGTCAAAAGCAAACAACGCTTCTTCTAGTCGATTTTGTTCAACCAGAGTAATACCCCGGCCGCTCCATGCAAATACATAATTTGGATCTAGTGTAAGTGCCTGATCATAACAAAACATCTCTTCATCGTAACGTTGCAACTCGTGCAAGACGTGCGCTCGAGAATTCCACAAATCGGGATCATTGGGATGTAGCGAGAGTGCCTGATCGTAGGCCAGGAGAGCCTCGTCGACATGTCCAAGATGTAGTAATGTTGCTCCCTTGCCACTCCATGCTCCAACTGAAAGAGGGTCGATGGTAAGTGCTTCATCATAAGCAATAAGCGCTTCTTCATAATGAGTATTTTGATAAGCCTGATCACCTTCAGTTAGCTCATTTTTTTCTGCATTCAACTCGCCTGCTTGTGCAAGGGTAGCAGGAAATAGGTCTTGTTGCGCTGATATCTCTAATTGAGAATCGTCCAAAGGCGTATCAATGGGTGGCTGTTGTAAATCTTCGGAAATTGTTTCCAGTCGTTCAGTCACATCATCTACTGAATCGACGTAACCATCTTGCCAACTACTCACCTGGCTGTGATGTGCTGAATCCTGCCTTGCGTCTTGTTGAATCGGGGTTTGAGGTGCTATATTCTTGGACATGGGGATTGGTATCTCAGATTTTACGAGAAAAGTAATTGGGCCATCTTGCCCATATTCGATGACGCGAATACTTCCGGTTTCGTTTATGCGGCCTGAAAGTGTGAATGCCAGTTCAGCATCCTGCAAAAAAATATCACGTTCTTCTACGCTTGTTATGTTTGGCTGAAGAGCACGTACTGTAACATATGCTTCTTCTTGCCGATCAATAG
Source organism: Ktedonobacteraceae bacterium (assembly GCA_035568795.1). Lineage (GTDB taxonomy): Bacteria > Chloroflexota > Ktedonobacteria > Ktedonobacterales > Ktedonobacteraceae > DATMNR01. The sequence goes on along the minus strand of DATMNR010000498.1, from coordinate 753 downwards.
CATTCAGTGTAATTGTGCTGCGATCTTTGCCAATCAGACCCTGGATTTCAAATCGCCCTTGCAATAATGATCCCTGTAGCGGGATACCACACTTAGCGCAGAAGCGCGCTTTGTCTAAATTTTGAAACGAGCAATCTTCATTATCGAGACACATCCCCATGCGACCGATTTCCCTTCCAAACACTTACATTTATAGATATAACGATTTATAATGCCTACTGTAGCTAAAATACACCTACTTTGTCAATAAGATTGAGCTTATGATGTTGATGGTATAAGGTGGCTCAAGTGATTTTCTGGGCATCTCATACGTTAAATACCATACAAATCACCCTTTAAGAAGAAAGAAAAATATGGTTAAAGTGAGTAAAAGGTTTCATGAAATTTACTAAACGATTTACACTTATTTTGGCTCTTGTAGCCGTTGCAATTGGCATTGGCCTTTATATTTATTCAACCATCTTTTTTCAGGAACGATTGCATGTGCTTGTGATTACCCTTGCTCTTTGTTGCCTCGGTGTCATTCTCGGCTATATCGTGACTCGGCCTGATATGCAAGCTGTCTCTATAGGGTTATTGATACTGGGTATTGGCGCCATGGGTGTTAGTATCTATCTGTTGCATACCTTTCAAATTCATGAACGTGCCTATACAATCCTTGGAATAGGTATACTTTGCGTTCTGAGTAGCCTTGCAGGTATTTTCACCCAGTCAATTATCGCTACTCTCCTTGGAATAGTCATGCTTGGTTTG
>DATMNR010000497.1:0-11064 GCA_035568795.1 Ktedonobacteraceae bacterium | reverse complement strand
ATGCCACAGTAGAAGAGTTGCCACGTTGTCAATACCATTACTGGCATTTCAGGGCTACTGTGCTTTGCCATGCGGATACCAAATCCATAGATGACGGCCGAACCAAGCACTGCCAGTTCTGCAATGAATGCTGGCCCACCACCAGAAAACAATTGAGGGCTGGCCGTTGAACCGGGTAAGAATGGTATATGTCCCAACAAAACGATCAAAGCACCCAATAATCCGAGAACCAGGCTTACAGGAAGTTTCCATCCATGCACTTCTCCCGCGTCACGCATTGTGAAGAGAGCAGTAAAAATAGGTGTCACAGACCACATGATTGTAAGCACACTGACAGGCGCATACTGTGTAGAAATAAAAAATATGCTACTTGGTATCGCGACCATCAGAAGCGAAATAAGAAATACATTCAGGTGCTGCTTGCGAGCAATCAAGAGTTTATTGCGTTGTAGAAGCGCTAAAGGAGCCATGATAGCGAAAGCAAGACTAAACCGCACACCTGATAGGAGCAGCGGAGGTGCATGTTCTACACCAATTTTGGCAGCTACCGGAAAGGAACCCCAGATCAATACCATCGCAAAATAATTGAACAAAATAAGCAGGCTGGCGTTGCGTTGGGGCATTTTCATGTTGCTTGCGCTTTCAAGTGAAGATCCTTCAGTTTCTGTGGGATATATGAGTCACCAAACTACGTAATCTGTAATAGTAGAGGCCCGACTTTACGCACCTCTGCTACCTATCTTTTTACTCATAGAGGTTGCGAAAAATCGGACCATTCCAGTCGTAATAGTAAGTATATAACATGATGAGATTAAGTGATTGTAAACAAAAACTTGCACATATCTCACAAGCATACTATTATAGAGTGAACATTGTGGCTCAAAGTATTGGAGAATTTTATGGGACGTATCCCTATGCTTGCATTTCTGAATGATGGGGGCTGGTTACACATAGGCCCACCCTACATCTACATCAATATTGACCCTGTTTTTCTGCGTATTGGTCCTCTCCACATGACCTGGTATGGACTGATGTACGTCGTTGCCATCATTCTGGGATTGTGGGTTATCCGAGGCTATACGGCGCGTATGGGTATCAGTAATGATATTAAGTACAGGGTAATCTGGTGGTGTATTATAGCCGGTTTGATTGGCGGACGCCTGTACTTTGTAATCCAGCAGCCAAATTTTGTTTCGTTCTACCTTACGAATCCCCAACACATACTTGCGACCTGGGAGGGTGGAATGGCTTTCTTCGGGGCCATTTTCTTTGTCATTCCTGTACTCTTCTGGCGAGCCAAAGTTGAGCGCATTAATCCTTTAGTGGCGATTGATGCTGGCGTGTTGTTTGCGGCAGCAGGGCAAATTTTTGGGCGTATCGGAAACCTGATTAATGGCGATATTATTGGTTTTCCGAGCACGCTCCCATGGTCAACGGTTTACCAGAATCCAAACAGCTATGCATGCCTGAATCCTGCAACATGTAATGTACCTGTTCAACCCGCAGCGCTGTATGAACTTCTAGCTAACATTGCCTTACTGGTAATCATGCTTTACCTTTCACATCGCCTGCGCAGGCCAGGTGTGTTGATGCTGGTCTACCTGTTTGGCTACGTAACCACGCAGTTCCTGCTTTTCTTTGTGCGTGCTAATACAGTCGTGACGTTCCTGGGTCTGGACTGGGGTTTGAAACAAGCACAATGGACATCGCTCATAGTATTCGTCCTCCTGATACCACTCACCTTTCTAGTGTTCCGCTTCTCAAAACCTGTACCAGAGGGAGAGCTGCCCGCAACCTACGGTATACCACAGAAGCCTGGAACTGAGGCACAAAAGCCTGCTTTGGAGGAGGCGAGAGAAGGAGAAGGATCAGAGGATGAAAATGCGACTGAAGAGGTAGCAGAGGCTGCCGAGGACCAGCATTCCGTAAGTGAAGAGACAGAAGAAAAAATAGAGAGCTAATAGCCTGGTATATGTAAACCAATCAAATAAATGCACACCCTGGCGCGGCTTGCTCGTGCCAGGGTGTGCATTTATTTGATTCATCATAACTGATACACCAGTTTGCGATGCATAACTGAGATTAACGTGTCAAGAAGCGTAAGTATCATTTGAAACTGCTCCAGTTGTTGCTCAGATGAAAGGCCCTCTTCCTGCCAGCGCGGCTGCACATTTTGCTCTAAAGCGGCAATTTCACTACGTACAAGCTGGCGCAGTTGAAAACGCACTAATGATGGCAGTGCTATTGGAAGACCAAGATCCTTCAGTCGTTCATACAACTGTAGCAACAGTAAATCTTCGTTACTGTATAGCAGCCCATTCTCCGTTTTAATTGGAAAGAGGAGATCCTCGTCTGTTAATTCGTCAATCCACTTCTCAGAGGCGCCTGTCTGCTGCATCAAGGCTTCTTTGGATAGATGCACTTCCTGGCCACCTGTAAGGGAGCGTTGCAAACGTTGTTTGAGCGCCAGGTTCATTTGCATCTCACCATATTCGGCGCGAATTTCCAACATGTGTTTGATGGATTCTAGAGGAAGATTCTGCTGTTCTTTCAATTCTTTGATAATACGTAGCACCAGCAAATGCTCTTCGTTATAATAGGCAACACGGCCGCGCATAGTGGGGGGAGGTAACATACCATGGGTGTTGTAAAAACGAATTGTCCTGCTTGGCATGCCTGACATTTGTGCCAATTCATCAATCGTATGCATTGCTACACTGTCCAATTTCAATGAGACTACTCCATTTGCCATGTTACACCGCATTGTAACATATGGACTGTTAGATAGGTATCTTGCCAACTATATCGATACCTGGACGGTGACTGAGCTTCTACCATAAAGGTGTTTAAAACAGATTGCCTGGCGCGAGTTTCCCTTCTGGATCGAGAGCCTGCTTAATAGCAAGCATTTGCTGGAGACCGCTTTCTCCATAGAGATCCTTAAGCAGGGCTTTTTTTGTAGGATTTCGGCCTACGCCATGTTCAGCGAGAGGACAGCCACCAAGTGCGATTACCGCTTTTCCCGCTTCCAGTATCACTCGTTGAGCATGGTGCATATCATCCAAAGAACGAGGCAGGAGGTTTGGATGCATATTTCCATCAGAAACATGACCCCAGATAGCGTAATCCAGTCCATATGACTCGAAACCTTCGCGGAAGATTTGCATCATCGTTCCCAGGTGATCAAAGGGTACAATCATATCCGCGGCCATCTTTGTAATCGATGGATGCTGGTTTTGTTTCGCCTGCAAAACACGGGCGTTGACCCCATAGGGAACCGCTTCTCGAAGCGCATACATGTGTTCGATACGTCCCCAATCGCCAGGCATGACCAGTTCAGTTTGCTCTAGCCTTCCACTTTGTTCAAGTATGCGTACGAACTGCACGAGAGGGATATCTGGGGCATCAGGTTCAAGTGCCTGGGCCAGGTCATCATATGCTCGTGCAGCCCATGCGGGACTTAGTTCGAATTGAACGAGCAACAAAGTCCTGGCATCAGGCCCTAATGTTATAGCATTTCGTCTGTCGCTCCCATCTGCGCGAAGGATCTCAACCGAGCGGGCATCCATATATTCAATTGCGCTTACTTCCAGCCCTCGCTGATCGCGTGTTTGTCGAGTTTTGAGCGAGATCTCTCGTAGCGACCGTGTGAGTGCAAGGGCTTGCGCTTCGTTCAAACATGAGATAAGAGCAAAACAGATTTCAGGGCGTGGAGAAACCACACGCAATGTCGCTTCGGTGATCACCCCGAGCGTTCCTTCCGAACCAATAAAGAGATCTATCAGATCCATGCCTGGTTTAGCGTAATAGCCTGCCGAACATTTCGACACCAGGGGCATTTTATAGGTGGGAACTGGTAGTCGATAGAGTCGTGTTCCCTCGTCTATCTCGAAGTAACCATCATGGTGCGCAATGCATTGGCCTCGTTCGAGATCTAGCACTGCTCCTGAAGCGAGGACAACAGTCAATGCCTGAACCCACGAACGAGTGGCACCATATTTGAATGTCGCGGGACCCGCTGCATTTGTGGCGATCACACCGCCAACGGTCGCCCCATCGTATGATGGCACAGGTGGATAGTACTTGTCTTCGAGCGCTAATGTCTCGCGGAGCGTCCTCAAAGAAAGACCAGCTTGCGCACGTATATACTCTGATCCACTTTCAAGGATTCGATCTTGTTGTGCCAGGCTGAGCACCACTTCGCCCTTTGGCGTTGCTCCACCCGTGACCGATGATTGTGCTCCTACCGGTAGAATCTTTGTATAGCCTTGCAAAATTGTCGCAATCTCCGCTTCGCTTGCTGGTTTCACCAGAGCGAATGCCTTTCCGTCTGGATAGTTGGCAGCGTCGTGTTCCACAGCTTCAAGTTGATCTCTGTCTGTAATGATTTCGATGGTATCGGAAACAGTTCCATGTGGAGCGCGCGTTTTTATGCAATGAGTCAATGTTGTATGCTCTTTGTTTTCTTGTATTCATACCTTGAACGAAAGACATCCTCAGGAGGGTTGTAACAATTTATTTAGGTGCGTCCATCTTTATCCCCAAACAAGGACTTGATAGTTTTGAGGAGTTCATCCTGCGGACAGGGCTTAGTCAGGTATGCATTAGCGCCTAATTCACTGGCACGGAGCTTGTGTTTCTCCGAAGATCGCGAGGTCAACATAATAATTTTTAGTGTGGAGAATTCTTGATGACTACGGATGATACTGAGTACATCATATCCATTGAGATTGGGCATCTCGAAATCTAACAGCAGCAGGTCGGGTGATTCTTTCGATAATTGATCAAGCGCTTGTAAGCCATCTACTGCTTCTATCACAGCATAGCCTTCATGGCTTAGATTCATGTTAAGAGATTGACGGATATAGATCGAATCATCCGCAATGAGTATTTTATGGCACACCTTTGGCCCTGATTGCAGCATTGGTTGTTCGTGATCGCTTTCAATATCCACTTCTATGCTTGTTTTACCAACTTGCTGGTACATTTCTTTTTGTCGGATCATTTCGGGCAAATTCAGTACCAAAAGCACGTTGCCATTCGCGTCGATAGCAGTATTTGTTATTCCAGGGCGACACAGATATTCAGAGAGAGGTTTCATTACCAGTTCTACCTCCTTCACTACCTCGTCAACCTCAATTGCAGTGCTCGGGTTATCTAGTTCCAGTATTAACGCGGTCTGGAGGGCCTTTTCAACAGTATGCTTATGCGCCTTTAACCCCAATAGTGTGTTGAGTTCATATATCTCATCTGTGCCAATAAGGAACGTATCCTGGGAGTTTCTAGCCTGCACAGTCTGTCCATTTATTCCCAATTTGTTAAAATGGATGCGTTTTACTTGCGAAACTGACACAATAACTTGCTGACTTCCTGCGCGTACGAGTAATCCCTGTATCATTCGCTGGGATCGTGGAAGACGGAGTTGCAGAGTTATTTTCCCGGTGCCTTTTTCTTGCAGAGTCACAGAACCGTACAATTGATGCACTGTATCCTGAAGGAGAGCGATCGCCCCTGAAGGAACTGATTGTGAGAAGCTGATCTCAATTGTTATCTCATTGCCCGTAGAGTGCGCGTTAAATCCGATGTGAAGGCTTTGATCAGTATCTTGTTCTGATCTCTGTGTGAAAAACAAGACTTCGGCTACCTGCATTTGAACAAGTTCCAGCAATGGATCTGCCAATTTCTCCAGAACATCCTGGTTGATTTCAACCGATTCACCTGAAATCTCAAATTGGATACGCTCGCTATGCGCTCCAGCAATCATCTCTATTGCTGCTCGTAAACGTGTTACGAGAAAATTGAATGGTAATGACCGTAGTAAAAATACTTCATTTCGTACTGTGCTCGCCTGAATTACCTGCTGTACTACAATAGATTTGAGATGTGTAAGCGCCTGCCGTAAATGAGTAGTAGCTAGTGCGACATCAGTAATAGCTTCAGTGAGTGAATGTGTCAATACATTCGTCTCCGAAAAACGATCTATTTCCATTTCATCCCACAAAGCTGCTTCATAGCTCAATAATGGTTGAGGGCGCGCAACATTTTTTTGCTGTGGAACATGACTGGTGCGTATTGAAGCCTCCTGTAAGATTCTCGCAACCAGTGAAGAGGGTGGATAGCCTGCATCTTCGACCAGAGTATCTGGTGTAGCATTCACAGAAAGGGTCAAGCTTGACAACAATGGCTCTAAGCGGCGTAAACGAGACTGAGCAAATTGCAAATCATTGAGTGCTATTTCAACCTGTTTCTGAGCATGTTCCATTGGGATATCTAGCTCAATGAAGTTCTCAGCGCTTTCCAGGAGTTTATTGAAATGGTGAGCATCTATGCGCAATGATGTTGAGTTTGGGTCACGTACGCCAGTTTGTTGTGTAAACCACTGTGTAGAAGTAACATCAATAGCTTCGGACAAAGAGATTTGCGCATTTTGCACGACATGCACATCGATATTGAGCCTCTTATATTCCTCTTCGAGTTGCAGTAGAGGATTTTTACTTTCGAAGCCGTTGCTCAATAAACTATGCAATGTGGCTTCAAGAGCCTGCATTGCATTGAGCAGCGCGATCAGTCCTGTCTGAATGGCGAGGCTCTCATCTTCCATTAACTTGATGATTGTTTCTATGTGGCGTGCAATTGTGGACATTGAAGCACAGCCAATGGCTGCCGCTGTCCCTGCTACTTTATGGGCACCTCGTTTTAGAGCTTTCAGACCCCTGGAATCTAATCGGTTGTCCTGTTCGAGTTGCTTAACTGCCAGGCGCATTGCTGCAATTTCTTCGTCGGCTTCGGTAGCGAAAAGAGCCAGCATATCATCTTCAGACAGAAATGCCGCGGATTGGTCTGTATTTGATTGGTCTATGAGAGAAGCTCCGGGCGTTGTCTGATGGGGAAATGAATCATCAGGGGTAGAAAATTCAAGAGCATGAAAAGCTCGCAGAACTTCCAGATCACCTTTAGAGAGCTCTTCTTGATGATCCTGGGTGTCAAAGTCATCCATAAAGGGCAGCCATTCCTATTTGCTGTACCACATCTGGGAGTAAAGCTGATACGTCCAGAACAGGTTCCTCGGCATAAACACCTTTAATTACCCCTGCTCTAATTGGTGTGTAAAATACAGTTGGCCCTGTGGAAGGATGCACCTGCTCAAACTGAACTGTGGTAGTCAGCCCAATGCCTGGAACAAGCAAACCAACTGTAATATCATTATGATTTGCTATCAATAACATCCCGCTTTGACGAGAGGAACTTATTCCACAGAGGTACATGTCAAGGTCGATCAATGGTCTGGCTTCACCACGCCAGGTGATAAGGCCACACATCCAGGTAGGGGCGAGAGGCAGGTGCGTATATTGCTGAGGAGATGGCAAAACCTCAACAATGGCTTTCAAGGGAATCAAGCAATTACCATAACTCAGTTCACATTGTAGATGTTGATCCTGGTAATTTCTCTCCTGGGACGAAATCCGTGGAACGGTGTCCGCGTACACGCGTGCATAGTTCCAAAATTCTTCGTCAGCCATTTTCTCAAGGTCATTTGTCGATAAGCCGTGTAAGGGCAACATGGTTCTGTCTCTAACCACACCTTTCAAAGCTGCTAGTATCTGACTTTCTTTCGGCTTGCCATGGCACTTATCCGTCTGACCAACGACGCTGCGCGTCTAGTGCTACACACTCAGGTCAGACGATAGGAGAACGCTGGAACGCGCTATTCTCTATCAGGCAAGCTGAATGAAGTCAGCTAAAATTGCTCAGCAGAATATGGTGGTGTGAGATGACTAGCCAACCGTTGGCGTACTGAGATGCGAATGTACAATAGTCATTACTTCTTGTGTCTTGAATGGCTTGGTAATATAGTCTTTCGCACCGGCAAGTCGGCCTTTGAGACGATCAATCATTCCATCACGCTGAGTGATCATGACAATAGTTGTGTTGCCGAACTGCTCTTTCGTTTTCAAATGGCGAGCCACTTCATACCCATCCATTTTGGGTAAGCCAATATCAAGTAAAACAAGGTCAGGAATGGGATGTCGTCTTTCGTTGAGTGCGCGTAATGCTTCTATACCGTCGGGGTAGCTCACAGATGCGAAACCTTCACGTTTCAGGCTGGTTTCCATTATCTTACGTACCGTAAGCGAGTCATCAATGATCATTACCAGTTTGCTCATAACTGTCGTCCTCTTTCTTTTCCACACTTCTAAATACCACCCAACCCAAATATAAGAATAGACCTTCACATATTATTCAAGCCCTACTTTAAGGATTAAGAGCCAACTGGCTTGATTTTATTATCAACCCAAAAAGCAAATAGCCAATCCTGTTTTCATGTAAAGCAAAGCGGCGTCAGTAGGGCACGAAAAATGGTCGTTAGTCGAAAATACTGATCCCCAACAAATAGTAACACATGAATCGGCCTGTATCAACACATTTGTATAAAAATGTGATTAAGAATTTTACTAAAGTTACCTAATGTTGAAGGTTTGGAGCTTCTCAGACATGAAAAGCAACAGGTAAAGCAAATGTAAAGCGACTCCCCTGACCAATGACACTTTCCACTTTGATACGACCACCATGAGCTTCTACAACGTGACGAGCAATTGCCAGGCCTAAACCACTACCCCCTCCACCTGGCCCTCCAATAAAATCTGCCTTCGAGCGAGCTTGATTTACTTTATAGAATCGCTCGAAGATTCGGTGCAAGTCTTCTGGAGGAATGCCGATTCCTGTGTCACGAACAAAGAAGGTTTGCATATTTCCACCTTCCTCCATGCGGGTTCCGATTACTACTATACCGCCCGAGGAGGTAAATTTAATGGCGTTGTGAACAAGGTTAACCAGCACCCGCAGGATCTGTTTACTATCAGCGGCCACGCGCGTTTTCCCTTGCTCTATTTCGGTATGGAGCTGAACACGATAGCGTTGAGCTAATGTCAGCATACGTGCCATCACCTCGCGAACCAGTTGCTCTGCTTCAACGGGTTCGATGCTCATAGGAACCTGTCCTGATTCGATGCGGGAAAGTTCGAGGATTTCTGATACTAGCTCGGTGAGATTTTGTACCTCTGTTTCAATTTTCTCAATAAAGACTTGTGCCTGGTCAGGGTCTGTATCAATAGCGTCTTCCAACGTTTCAACCAGCAGGCGAACGGAGGCTAATGGAGTGCGTAGCTCATGCGAGATGTTAGCGATGAAATCACGTCGCGCGCGTTCCAGGTGCCGCAGTTCGGTCAGGTCTTCAATCGCGATTGAGAAATAGCGATGCGTCTGTTTAAGGGAGATATTCTGCTGGTTTATGCTGATCGTTTGAGGTGCGTGTGTGAGCGGCTTAACCGACACTTTCCAGGATGTGCCGGTTCCATCCCTGGTACATTCCTCCTCAACAGGAAGTTCGAACTGTATACTTTTCAGGACAAGCTCTAATATTGCTCTGTCGGAGATGAGTTGATCCAATCCTTGATGTTGTAGTGGCTCTTGCGCTTCCAGCAGTTGAACGGCGTCATGATTATAATAATGCACAGTCAATGAACGATCGATAATTAACAGGGGCCACGGTATTGCTTCTAGCATCTCCTGAAAGAAGTGGTGGTAATCTATGCTGTTATCTTCAATCAACGCGTTGCTCCCTTACGCAGGCTCCTCGAACAGGATTCGAATCTGTAACCTACCAATTTAGTGACAGTGTATCATAAAAGTTCGAGTTGGTTGATGTGGGGAAGCCAGGGAAAGGGGTTTTGGTAACTTGGCAGTGGGGGAGTGTGAGAAAGTTGGCCGGGTATAGGTTTGTGGTAGCGGTTGGTCAATGGTTCCGAGTATAAATATAGCATACGGAAAAGCACAAACAGAACATTCGGCTTTTAACCAACTGCTGAAGTGCATGCCTGAATGCTTACAGCATAAAATATTTGGAATTACATCATAGTCTCTCAATATTATAACCTGCAAAAATGCCTTGACAGGTTACTACATTTCACGGTATAATATAACTATCTAAACGATTTTAAATGGTTAGTTATATTGCTTATTATCGTTAGCACAAGTTTGTTCAAAGGAGCAATGTCATGATACATCCTCTCCTACTCGATACACTCTTAGCTGCGGGTGCTTTGGCTCTAATCAGTGCTTTCGTGGCCTACCAGGTCTACCAATTCAGATGGTTGGCATCTCATGGAAGACAAATCAGTGCCATGGTAACCTCCATCCGGCATGAAACAGGCAAGACAGCCTGGGGAATTTCACGCGACAATTATTACCTCACTGCGAAGTGGACGAATCCTCGCACAGGGCGAACCTATACCTTCTGGACCTGGATCATGAACTCCACTCCGGCTTATAAGGAAGGCAGCCTGGTTCTGGTTTTAATAGATCCTAAGAATCCAAATCGATTTGCGCTGAATCTATAAAGGGGAAATTGACTGTGGTTTAGGATGCATGCTATCACTATTATCCAGCTTTAGAACAAGTAAGGATTTGGGCGAGTCAGATATCCTTCACAGTGTTCGAAGAAAGCACAGAAAATGACTACTATCATTTTCTAACGCGAAGAGCATCATGGTGAATAATAGTTCAGCAAGTAAGCATAAAAAAGGAAGCCTTTTGTTTTTAATTGGCTTCCTAGTATTGGCTCCTCGAACAGGATTCGAACCTGTAACCTACCGGTTAACAGCCGGCCGCTCTACCGTTGAGCTATCGAGGAATAGATGCTCTTAACGAACGTTTGCAGTATACACTACCCCGCAAAGATTCGTCAATACTTTTTTGAAAAAACAGACTTTGAGGCGCTTCACAGGATTGACAAGCCATGATAAACTATAGCCAGCCTTGAGGGCGTAGCTCAGTGGTAGAGCAGACGACTTTTAATCGTCTGGCCGAGGGTTCGATCCCCTCCGCCCTCACTATAATTCATAATCCTTTGCCCACCTCACCTTCTTTTCTTGTTTGTTTGCTGTTGGCAGTAATCTCAGGCTTGCGTTTGCTGTACCGACATGATTTACAGGTACAAGATACACTCTTCCCGTATTTGAACAATAGACAGCGAAGAAATCAACTTGCCCACGATAGTCTCGTCTT
>DATMNR010000496.1:0-3953 GCA_035568795.1 Ktedonobacteraceae bacterium | reverse complement strand
ATTAAACGGACATCATAGCAGCATTGGTGAACATGAGACGTCACAGACATATGTTAAATTGGCGAATTGTTGCTGTCCACTTCCCGGTGATTCTATTGTCGGTGTCCTGAATCCAAATAAAGGTATCATGGTCCATCGCAGCGACTGTCGAACGCTGCGGCGTTACCGTGGACAGGAGCCTGAGCGTTTGATTGAGGTCAATTGGTTGCAAATAGAGCCTCAGCATTATCTAACACCCATCATCATTATTGCGCATGATCGAGCAGGTCTATTACGCGATGTAGCAGCGGTCGTTGCTGATGCTGGTATCAATTTGACGGCAGTGGCTACAACGACGAATGCCTCATTGCAAAAAGCTGTCATTACAGCCACGTTAGAGATTACTTCTATGAATCAAATCGAGCCAATCTTCGAACGATTGCAACAGATAAAGAATGTAGTAAGCGTTAGTCGCGATCTAGGTCGCAGAGCTGGATAGATGCTTATTCATTCTTCATATACGACACATTGGAATTTTTTATGATACATACGTCCTTACATACACAATTTGCAGCGGATGAGACGACGGCAAGGCAGGCGCAACAGTTACTCGAAATTGTACAGCAGTATATGCCCCCTGCTGAAGTTGAGCAGGTTTCACGAGCGCTTCAGCTTGCCCGCGAAACGTGCGAAGGTGTGCGAGGAGAGAGAGCTATTCCCCCATTAGAGCACGCCCTGGCTATAGCAACGATTCTCGCTCAAATCATGCATATAGATGCGGTTGGTGTAGCATCCGGCCTGGTCTTCGAAGCTGTTGATTCCGACCTGCTGATCCTTGAAGATGTGGAAACGAAGCTTGGGACTCCTGTCGCGCGTGTCGTTGGGAGTATGTTGCGCATGAACATACTGGAGCGAAAAAAGCGTGTTGGAGCTCAATTGATTGCTCCTGAGAAGGCTGGCGTGACGAATATGGCCGCAAGTGAGAACGAAAGTAACCGCGAACAGAAGAAGCAGCGGATACGCGAAGCGTTGCGCCGGCAGCAAGCTGAGACCGTCAGGAAAATGTTTTTCGCTATGTCAGAGGATCCCCGTGTCGTATTACTCAAACTGGCATATCGATTGCATGCAATGCTTATGGTATCAGCACATAGATCCTCTGCAAGCCAACAGGAAATGCTGACGATGGCCGAAGAGACACGAGAAATTTACGCGCCTCTGGCGGGACGGCTGGGAATGTCGCTTGTGGAGAGCCAGTTGGAAGACCTGGCGTTTGAAATTCTTGAACCGGACAAGTATGAGTGGGTACGAAGTGAGGTGGAGGCAGAGAATAAACAGTGGCGTTCGTATGTAGATCGGGTCTGCGCGGTCTTAAGCCAAGAAATGCAGCGGCTTGGTTTACACGCTGTCGTCTCCGGGCGAGTGAAACATCTGTACAGTTTTTATAAGAAACTCCAACGCAATGCTGGAGACGTTGAACGGTTGGAAGATCTGAAAGCTGCTGCCGATTTTAGCCAGATCCACGATATCATAGCTTTTCGTATTCTGGTAGATTCAACGCCCGATTGTTATGTAGCGCTTGGCCATGTGCATAGCTTGTGGAAACCAAAAGACGGACGTATCAAAGATTTTATTGCAAATCCTAAACCGAATGGCTATCAGGCATTACATACGACGGTTTTCTGCCTGGATGATCAGCTTGTAGAAATTCAGATCCGCACTCTTGCTATGAATGAGATGGCGGAACATGGTGTAGCGATGCACTGGCATTATAAAGATGTCGGCGATCATGCTACCGCTTCTGCTAAAGAACTACTCACATGGTTACGCCAGCTCACAGACTGGCAACGGGAATTACGGTCTGCTACCGCCAATGATACCGAATTTGTGGAAGCCGTCAGGGATGAAATTTTCCAGGAACAGATCTTTGTGTTCACACCGAAAGGTGAGGTCAAGGATTTACCCGTCGGTTCGACTCCGCTTGATTTTGCGTACCGCATCCACACGAAAGTCGGAGACAAGTGCTCTGGAGCTCGTGTAATCACTGAGAGTGGGAGCGGTGATAACGAGCGGCTTGTGACACGCATGGTTCCTCTGGACTACGAGCTGAAAAGTGGTGAGATTGTCGATATCGTAACGAGCCGTACGGCTCATCCAACTCGCGACTGGCTGAATTTTGCTCGTACTGCATCGGCGAGGAGTAAGATTCGACGTTACCTTAAAGTACATGAGCGGGATATCAACATTCAGATTGGTCGAGAGCGGTTGGATCGCGAACTTAAAGTGATGGGAGTTCGTGGCGTCGACATGCTTACTGAAGAAGCTCAAAACTGGTTGATCCATGAGTACCACAAAGAGTCGTTTGAAGATGTTTTGGCAGCTATTGGATGGGACGACATTCGGCAGCATGCCGTCGCGGTGAAACTCATCGATTTCTGGCAACAACGTGAGCAGAGAGACGGCAAAGAGGTAAAAGAGGAAGATGAACCACTCACTCTTCCTGGAATGAGCAAACAGCTGCCTTCGGCTCATTTGCAGGTGGCCGGTGTCAGTGGGTTGTTAACCACCTTGGCGAACTGCTGCTGCCCATTACCCGGAGATGAGATTGTTGGATTCATTAGTCGCGGTAAGGGCGCTATTATTCACCGTGCAGACTGTAAAAATATTGGCCGCTATCGCGAACGCGAACGCGAACGATTGGTAAATGTGAGCTGGACGACTATGGGCTACCAGCATTACCTTGCTCCTGTGATGATTACTGCTCGTGACCGTTCAGGGTTGATTCGTGATATCGCCACGGTTGTCTCTGAAATCGGGGTCAACATGGCTTCAGTAAGCTCAAATGTAAGTTTGGGCAAGGAGAAAGCAGTTATCAGTGCAACATTGGAGATTGACGGTCTGGAGCAGTTGCAGCGCGTGTTCACTCGACTTGAGAAGGTCAAGGGTGTAATGCAGGTCGAACGTGATTTAGGGAAGAGTAAGAAGCAGTGAACTACCACTAGGCTAAAGACCCAGTGGCTTCCTCGGAAGCCCAAGTTCACCAGACTCAGCCCCAGAAATGGGAACTCCGTTCGAATGGTCATGACACCTGCGGCGGGCCGCATCAGAGCGCAGCTCTGTCGCCTGGGTTTAAGTAGGACTAGGGTAAAGTCCGGTGATCCAGGTGCCAAAAGCCTTTTGAACATTGTCGAGATGAAGCCGGACTCTGTTGGTGGTCACAGCCAACAGATACGCATCACCTGCTGGTCACAGCGGAGCATTTTTCCGAAAGGAACGGTTTATGTGTCTTGTGTATGTCCTTACGCCGGATGGCAAGCCCTTGATGCCTTGTGTCCCGGCCATCGCCCGGCTCCTGCTTAAAGAGGGGAAAGCCAAGGTGGTACGACGCACGCCCTTTACCATCAAACTGCTGACCCCTCCGAAAACCACGTCTACACAACCTGTCACACTGGGAGTCGATACGGGCAGTGCAGTGGTAGGTGTGGCCTCTGCGGATGAGAGCGCAAACATCCTCTACCTTTCTGAAGTTGAGTTGCGCAACGATATCGCAGCCACGATGAAAAAGCGAGCTTCAAAACGCCGAAATCGACGAAACCGCCAAACCAGATATCGCCAACCGCGCTGGTTGAACCGCTGCAAATCCATCAAACAGGGGCGTTTCTCTCCAACGATGAGAAGCAAAATAGACGGACACTTGCGGGAAATCCGCTTTGTGAAGTCGATCTTGCCAATAAGCGCCATCGTGTTGGAAACGGGAACCTTTGACCCTCACGCGCTGAAAAACCCAGAAGTCTTGCAGAACCCAGCCCTTTACCAAAAGGGGATCAACTACGGTTTTGCCAACACCAAGGCATATGTGCTTACGCGAGATAGCTACCTGTGCCAGCGCTGCCAAGGGAAGAGCAAAGACCGGCGATTAGAGGTGCATCATCTGGTCTTTCGCAGTCAAGGGGGCAGCAATGACGAAACCAACTTGT
>DATMNR010000495.1:0-3473 GCA_035568795.1 Ktedonobacteraceae bacterium | reverse complement strand
CAGGCCGATACCAGTGATGCGATTGAGGGCGTATGCCCACATACCCAGTTTGCGGTGCCGTACGTCGAACCAGCGGCCCGCGCGGCGCACTTTGTGTTGCTCTAGAGTTGCCATCGTTAACTCCTTCCTACTTTTTTGATGCGATTCGCCGTGACCTCGCGACGCAACGCCATAACCTTGCCAGCCGGATCAACCGCCTGCGGACAGGCCTCAGTACACTCGAAGGCGCTATGACAGCGCCAGATGCCATGCTCGCCGTCCGCCAGCGCCATCAAGTGTGCTTTTTCGTCCGGATCACCGGTTTTTTGAAGAGCACAATAAATCGCTGCCAGCCCAGCAGGACCCATGAACTTATTATCAACAACCATTGTTGGGCAGGCGCTCATACAAATGCCACATTCGATACAGTTTTCAAAGCGATTGAAGTGAGTCAGGTTGTCCGGTAGTTGGACCGCTTTGGGTTGCACTATGGAATCGAGATTGTCAACGCTGAGCGGTAACGTTGATTCGGCGTCGCGTGTAATCGACATATCTGAAGCCGACATGCGCTGGAAAAATCCACTCACATCGACGACGAGATCACTGACAATTGGAAAATTCCGTAGAGGTTCAATCCGCAGCGGAATTTTTCCGTCACCCACCTCGCTAAAACGAGTAATACAAGGGAGTTTCTCAACGCCATTAATTCGCAAAGCGCAAGAACCACACGAGGAATGGTGGCAGGCACGACGGAAAGTAAGAGTATGGTCATGCCCAGCCCAGACTTTATCGATGGCATCGATCACATGTGCCGTGTCCTCTACCTGAACGGTGAACGTATCGTAATGAGGCTGCTCACCTTGTTTGTAGCGGTAGATTTGAAGGGTTATATCGAGCAACTTCATTGTTGACCTCCTTGATAGAACAATCGATACGAAGCAAGTGGAACCTCGCGAGTGCGGCACTCAGCCACGATGCCAAGCTTATCGCAGACAATATCGGTAACACGTTCGGCCATCGCCCTCGAGGTAGTAGTCTTGCCTCCTGAGATCGTAACGAAACCATCAACGCCGTCGTATGCGTGATCAAAACACTCAAAGGTACGGCTCACATTGCGCTCATCCATAGCATCTTTCACAATCAGCGGACGCGCGACAGCCATTCTCGCACGCATGGGTATCTTACGAACGATGGGCATCAGTTGCTCACCTTGAATGATCATCTTTTCGATGTGTCCAGGAGGGATCGTGATCAAGTCCGGGTCTTTGACTTTCCATGATGTGGTGCCTATCGTACAGGTTGCACGCTGCGGCACAACAATATCGCCATCGGATGGTTTATTCAGGCGATTCAAGACCATGTTGTTGAGGCGACAATCAAGCGTAACCATGACGCCTGGAGTAGGCTGCACAGGCACCCTCACACCCGCCATCGCGGCTACATCTTCAGCCCAGGGACCAACTGCATTAATTACTAGATCGGCACCCAGAGTTTCGGTCTTGCCTGTCCGATAGTCCCTGACTTTCACTCCTGTTACACTTTTGCCCGAAGAGATGATCTCGGTTACCAGTTCGTACCTGCGCACGACAGCGCCATGTAGACGTGCCGTTGCGAGGAAAGCAAGACAAAAGCGGAAAGGCTCGAACACACCATCGGGTATTTGAATTGCGGCGAGTGTTTTGGGATTGAGAAAAGGTTCCATCTCGAGTGCATGCTTGACGGGTACGTCACGTGCGGGGATGCGGCAAGCCGCACATGCTTCCAGAAATCGCTCTTTGAAGGTTAGATCTTCTTCCGTGACAGCGACGAAGAGGCCATCGTTCAATTCCAGAAGATCTGGCATGATTTTGCGTAAGGTCATGTTCTCTTCAATGCATTCGATAGCAGATTCCTGATCCGTAATACAATAGCGGCCGCCAGAGTGGAGCAGGCAATGGTTGCGCCCGGTCGTCCCTGAGGCTACTTCTCCGCGCTCGATGACGGTGACACGCAAGCCACGTAACGCCAGATCGTGCGCAGTTGCCGAGCCAGTAGACCCGGCACCAATGACTATGACATGAGGTGTAGACATAGGTTACCCCCGGTTGCTAAAAGGCACCTTTACAAGATCACCCTTGGAGAATATCCAGCAACCCGGTTATCATGGCTGCCGGGATGTGGGGTGCACTACTAGAAGCATTTATCCATACGGCATATAGACGAGAACATATTTCGGAGTCTTGTTCCCGTTCCTGTTTTCTTTATACTAGCATTATACTAGCATTTGAGCATCACAATCCAGTCACAGCGCTGTGTATAAATATCTCTGAATGGTCACAATCTCTTTATAATTTGCTGGCCTGTGATTGAGTTTGGATTGCTTTTGACTGTGACTAGTATGTGAGACAGCAAAGTATTTTTGAGAGTGCGTGGTGATATGCAGGTTCTATTATTGAATGGGCAGGCAAATGTAGTACTAGATATGAAGGAGGGAACACCTCATGTTAGATAATGAATTTGGCCAGTCAGTTACAATGGATTTTGCGCCTGATGGAAGCGTCTGCGAATGGTGCAGCAAGCCCGCGGTGGAGCAACTGACAGTCATTGGCGGGAAAAGACACAATGAAGGAGGCTACTTTTGCCACGCATGTGGAGAGAAATTCATTCAAACTGTTGCTGACCCCAAAAGTAGAGTAGCATCTTCTGAAGCTGGCGAAGAGAGGAAAGCAATCACGGAGTAAATCGGGTAGAAAGGTGTGAGAATGAGGGGATTATAAAGGGGCAAGAGGAATTTGGGTGAAGGCACGTGCCTTCACCCAAATTCCTCTTGCCCCTTTATTCATTTCTATTTGTAAAGTGTTCTCTTTATTATCGAAAATACTGCTCACATACCGCTCATTTTGAGCGGTATTTTCTAGCGCGATAATTGATATTGGTGAAATGAACATGGTGCCCGCAAGGGGCGCCACTACATTTCTCGCTGACGGATCAAATTTGACATAATATTAACTCTGAGGGTGGGTTTCGTTGTTTTTTTGTGCTCGAGTAAGGATCTCCTGGACTACTGAGGTTTTGGCATCAGCGTAGTTCTGCATGTACTTCCAGTTGTTGCGGGCCAGCTCGCGCTTGGTGCGCTCGTAGAGGAGGCGATCGGATTCGTTGCTGCGCAACCAGTTGCGGAAGAGCAGCATGCGGTCGATTTCGGTACAGCCTGATGAGAATACATGAAGGTTGATGTCAGTGTCCGGTCCTTTGAACATACGGTGTTCATACCAATCTGGTTCTCGGATAGTCAATACGTAGCCAGCAGTTTCCATGGCTGGAACGTAGGCTGGTTCATCGGCTGTGTTAGCGACAACGAGCAGCATGTCGATTTTCGGTTTGGCAGCAAGGTCTGGGACTGAGGTCGAGCCGACGTGTTCGAGCAACAGGACACGTTCGCCGAGTGCGTACTGGACTCGCTCTGCCTCGCGTTCGTAGAGTCTAGGCCACTGGGGATCGTAGTCGACGATTTG
>DATMNR010000494.1:0-6351 GCA_035568795.1 Ktedonobacteraceae bacterium | reverse complement strand
ACACCAACTGTATTCTTGTAACGCTTGGCCTGGATCACTACTTTTCCACCAAATATTGGTCGTGGGTCGTATGCAACACAGTCAACTCCACCATCACGTGATGCTTGTGTGAGTCGTGTTTCCAGGCCCATCTTTTGGAATAAATTAGTGATCAGAGATTCAAACTCTGCGGGTGTCAGGTCCATGAGATTAGGACGTTGATCGAGTCCTGAGATGACATCAGTCTCTTCAATAAAGCGAGAATCAACCATGTTAAACTCAAGTACCGGTCTTACAGGCGCAAGTTCTGTCGGACTCTTTGAGACTGAGGCGTTCAGCACAGTGAGGCAAGCGAGGGGATCTACTTTACTCAAATCAAGTTGCATGAAGGTATCTCGATTTGTACGCACTGTGATTAGGCATGTCCGTGCAGGACGACCAGTCCCCTTATCGATACTATCAACATAGCCATTAAACACGATGATATCCAGGTGACCCATACGGTCAGCTTTGAAAAGCTCAAATAGTGTACGAAGCGTTATCTGAGCAACCACTGATGTATATAGTGCTTTCCGTTGAGTAGAGAGACGAGGTGTTTCAGTCACCTCATCCTTTGTTTTTACATATTTATAAAGTCCAACTTCGGGAACAACTTCAAAAGTAGGAAGATCATACTCAATCACGAGTTGTTTCGACTCAGGCACATAGGCAATTTTTGCATGCTGTGGAAAATTTTCTGGATAGCTACTTGATCCTAGCACCATAGTAAAATAGTTACAGCAGTTGGAGAGCCAGCAGAAAGATCCCGCTGAAAGTTATCAACCTCCGCATGCTGTTTGACAATCTGCTGCTGAGTCTCTGCAACTTGACGCTCAAAGTTTAACCTTGCTTCTGCCAGTTTTTGCTGTCGTGTCATTTCTCTGGCTGCATATACATTTACATGTGTTCTATATAACTCATACGCTTTAGCCACTTCCTGAGCATGCCTCTCTTTAGCTCCTGGTTTAAGCTTTTGAATACCTGTCAAATCCGGTACCATATATCTTTGTGGATCAGGTGGCGGCTCCACTACCCCTAATGGACCTGGATCGAATACCGGAGTCGTTGGGTCTTGCTTTAGCATCTGTAAATTGATAAAACTATCGATTGAAAGCACATCGGTAAGAATATTGCTGAGTTGAGAAACATTCTCATTAAGCTGCTCGTTTTGCAAATTGACTTGAGCAATCCGCGATTCTGTATGAAGTCTGGCACGTTCCTTTTGGTCCTCTTGGATTCCTCGTTCATGTTGTTTTTGTTCAACTTGTAGCGCACGTTCATAATCTTTTCGTGCCTTTTCAGCCGCCCTTGCAGCCTGAGTTTGGAACTGCGCCTGCTTACGCTGTTGGGCTGAACGTCTTCGTTCAGCATCATGTTGTGCTTTCACAAGTATATGTACAATTCCACTTCGCCTAGCCATTTTTTTTCTTCTCCCTACATAGTTAGATATCCATTTCCTCTTTAAATCCCCACCCTCGGCCGATACTGTATCGCTTCCGCTACATGATTCGCCGCAATCAACTCAATCCCCGCCAAATCCGCAATCGTCCGCGCCAACTTCAGCACCTGATGATACGTTTTGGCCGACAAATGCAACTGCTGAACCGCTGCCATCAGCAACTTCTCCCCTGATGCATCCGGCTGGCAGAACTCCTGCACCTGCGTCGGCTCCATCTCGGCATTACAGGTCAACTTCGTGCCTTTGAAGCGTTCCGTCTGATGCTCACGCGCAGCCTGCACTCGCGCACGGATCATCATGGAATCTTCGACGTTGCGTTTATCGGCCAGTTTTTCGTAGTCGACACGAGGGACCTCGATGTGGATGTCAATGTGATTCAATAGAGGCTCGCTGATCTTCTTCTGGTAGCGAGCGATGGCCATCGCCGAACAACTACATTCCTTCACTGGGTCGCCATAAAATCCACAGGGGCAAGGCTTCATGGAAGCTACCAGCATAAAATTTGCTGGATAATTGATTGTGTCCTGTGCGTGCGAAATCGATATCACCTTATCCTCTAAAGGCTGAATTAGCACTTCTAGCATGTTTTGTTCATACTCGGGTAATTCATGCAAAAAAAGTACCCCATGATGTGCTAAGCTTATCTCACCAGGACACGGAATGCGTCCATCACCAATAAGTTCGACATAGCCAATGGAGTGGTGTGGAGTGCGGAATGGTCTCTGCATTATACGTTGCATGTACGAGGGAAGCATTCCGCTCAAGCTATATATTTTCGTAATCTCAAGTTTTTCTCCAATAGTTAGCTGTGGGAGAATGGAGGGGATGCAGCGAGCAAGATACATCTTTCCAGCTCCTTGTGGACCACTCATCAGTATATTATGCATCCCACTTGCAGCAATTTCCAGGACGCGTTTTACATGTTCCTGCCCACGTACCTTCGCCATGTCGTTCTCATAGGATACTTTGTCTGTATAATCAAATATACGCGGATCTGGTGTGTACGGCATGATCTGTTGTTCCCCGTTGAGATGAGCGAGCAGTTGGCTCAGCTTCTCGACAGGGTAAATAATGTTTCCTGGCACAAGAGAAGCTTCCAATGCGTCTGCAGCAGGGACGAATACTGAGTGGACCTGTTCCTCAAGCATTGAGGAAACTAGAGGTAGAATACCGTTTGTATGGCGTAGATCGCCATCAGAGGAAAGTTCACCAAGAAAAAGGCTCTCATCCAGATGTTTATTGGGATTGACCTGGCCTGAAGCTAATAACACTCCTAAAGCGATTGGAAGGTCGAAGACGGTGCTCTCTTTAGGGATGTGGGTAGGGACAAGATGTATTGTAATCCCTCTGGAAGGAAAGAGATATCCGCTGTTTTGAATAGCCGAGCGTATGCGCTCTTTCGTCTTAGAGAAAGTAGAATCTGGAAGTCCTATGATTGCGAAAGAAGGTGTTTCATTATAAAGATCTACCACTACCTCAACGTACTCTCCACTAAGTCCAGTTATTGCACAACTGCATATTTTTGCCAGCATAACCGCTGCCTCCTCAACAATTATTATTGCGCATTATGCATGAGAGGAATCAATTATGCAAGGTGTCCTGTCCAGTAGCCTCTAATCTGACATATTCAAATAGCGATAGAGGGTGGATTTTTTTATGTTTAGCGTTTTTAGGATGGTATTGATCGGGGTATTACTTGCGTGAAGTTGCTTTGCAATTATAAGTTTGGTATCGGTTACTTTCACCTTTGGTCTTCCTCCGATTCGTCCCCGAGCTCTAGCCGCTTCAAGACCTGCCTTCGTGCGCTCACTAATCAAATTGCGCTCAAACTCCGCGAGCATGGCAATGAACTGAAAGAAGAGTTTCCCAGTTGCAGTTGTTGTGTCGATATGCTCAGTGAGAGAAACGAGGTTGATTTTGCGCTTCTGCAGGTTTTCGACCGTCTCGATCAACTGCTTCAGTGACCGGCCTAGCCGATCCAATTTCCATACTACCAGAGTATCCCCCTCATTCAGGTAGTCCATGGCCGCAAGAAATTCCTTGCGATCAAAGCGGGTCCCTGTTTGCTTGTCGGTAAAGATGCGGATGACCCTACGATTTTTGAGTGCGTCTAACTGGAGCGCTAAATGCTGCTCAGTTTTTGAGACGCGGGCATAGCCGATCTCCCTCCCCTGGGTCGTAGTGTTTTTCAAAGGCTTCTCCGGAGCTGTTACACTTCTGTGCTTTCTTTACCATAGTGCCATTAAAGGGTATTCATGTCAAGTTATTTGGACTTTGATTTCTGGGACGAGTTTTCGGGACATGTAAAGTGATACAGGAAGTTCTTTGAAAAGTTCTTTATACCGCATGATTGCTGAGTCCCAAGAAACGGACGTTTTGCGGGACTGATAAAAAGATGAGCTTATGATTTTTGGTTCTTATAACCATTAGAAAACTGAGTTCTATTGAACCAATTATTGTTGTTTGGAGCGTGCGCCTCATGGAAGTGTTGTATATAATGATTATGTCAAGTCTCGTAAAGTCGTACCCATCCATTTTCCCAAAGTCTCACAAGGTCGTACCGTTCAAGCTATTAGCATATTCACATTGCCTCAAGGCTTCTAGCGAAAAGGGGAGGCCTCCTTGCAGGCTTTCATGCCTTTCTTCTAAAGGAGATCATAGCAAGCGCGGTAAGGAGACGAGTTACGACCTACCAAGATGCAACACGTGAGATCAACATGAGGGAGGCGTGGCATTCTCCGCGCCTGAAGCTCCCAGCGCTCGCAGCGACGCCTGCTGAGCGTTCGTCAGTCCGAGCGTTCCGCTGATGTTCAACCGCTCATAGGGCCGATCGGCTTGCAAGGTCGCCAGATGCTGGTGGCTCTGCATGTCCCAGAGTTTGATGACACCATCTTCTCCGCAACTGGCGACCGTCTTGCCATCGGGGCTGATGCGCACGGCGCGGGCCCAGGCATCGTGCGCCTGCACCACAGCGTCGCTCGTCCCTTGTTCGAGATTCCACCAGCGCACGGTACCATCCGCGCCTGCGCTCACCAGAATATTCTCTTCTCGAGACCAGTCGATGCCCCAGATGAACCCGCTATGGCCTTCTAACGTTCGCACGAGTGCTCCTTGTCGCACATCCCAGAGCGACAGCACGCCTTTTTCACCGTCGGCTACCCCGCTTACCAGGTTCTCCCCGTCCGGGCTCCAGCAGAGGGCGATAACAGCCCCTGCATGCTGGAACCGTTGCAGGAGGTCGCCATCCATCGCTCGCCAGACCAGGACCAGCCCATCTTCAACGCCGCTGGCCACGAGCATGCCATCAGGGGACCACACGGCAGCATAGATCAGTTCGGTATGTTCCCTTCCCACCCGGCTGGTGCCTGCCTGCACATCCCAGATGCGGACGCTGCGATCATAACTGCCACTGACCAGAAACCTCCCATCGCCACTCCAGTCCAGACTTAAAACCGCAGAAGTATGGCCCTGCAAGATGTGCGTGCAGGCACCCGTTTGCGGATCCCAGAGGCGCACTGTCTGATCATAGCTGCCACTGGCGATGCGATTGGCAGACCGGCTCCAGGTGACGGCATACACCTGCTGCCGGTGCCCGCGCAAGACCTGCACCGGCATGCGGGTGGTCGCATCCCACAGTGTAAGCGTCGCCTCGCTGCTGCCACTCAGTAAGAAGCGCCCATCGGGGCTCCAGGCAAGCGCGAACACCGTGAGAGCATAGCCAGCTATCGTGCGCAGATGCTGCCCGCTCAGTGCATCCCATATGCGCACGGTGTGATCAAAGCTGTCGCTGAGCAAGCGATCTCCCCTGGGCAGGAAGGCCAGCGACGTGACGGCATCCCGATGCCCCTGAAGGATGTGGCGGCACTGCCAGCTCTGACAGTCCCAGAGCCGTATCGTCGTGTCGAAACTTGCACTTGCCAGGGTGCGGCCATTGGCGGACCAGGCCAGCCCTGTCACCAGACCGGTATGCCCTTCCAGCGTCCTGATGCAGGCGCCCGTGACCACGTCCCAGAGCTTGACCGTCTGGTCGTAGCTGCCGCTGGCGAGCAGGGGCATATGGGGAGCAAAGACCAGCGTGCAGACCTGATCGCGATGCCCAGGTAGCTCCCGCAGCAATGTGCCCTGGTCCAAATCCCACAGCCGGATGATGGCATCCTGCCCACCGCTGGTAAGCAGGCGTCCATTGGGACTGCAGGCGACGGTCCGTATCGGCCCACTCTGAGTTTGAAGACTCCTTAGGTGTGTCCCAGTGCGCAGATCCCACATGTGGATAACTCCTTCACGATTCCCACTGATCAGCTTACCATTAGGACTGATGGCAAGGGAGGTGACCGGAACGCGGTCATCCTGTCCCGTCCAGATGATGGCTCCACTGGCCAGATCCCAGAGTCTGACGGTACCATCCCAACTGGCGGTGGCCAGCGATTGTCCATCGGGGTTGAAGGCGATAGAACTCACGCGATCGCTATGGCCCCGCATGGTCAGGTGCGCCACCATCCCCTCCTCGCGCCAGACCCGCACCTGTCCGCTGTTACTGCCAGCAGCGATGTAGTGCCCATCGAGACTGACGGCGACGGAGAGGATAGCATCGAATGCCTCGGTGAAGACCACTTCGCGTAGAGTAGCCCTAGCAAGACTCGCATCCTGCATCTGGACGCCTTGGAGGTAGGCCCCGCGAATGGAGAGCCGGGAGAGATTCAGGCTTCGCAAGTGGCCACGGAGGTCTTTCAGCAGGCTGATGACGTTGGCGGGACCATAGCCCTGGGTGGCGGCCTCCTCGGCGCGGAACTGCGAAAGCTGCCGCAGCAGGTGCTCCTCGACCAGACTGTCTGCTCCCAGCTCGGAGCGCAGCCGCTCGAGCAGGGGCTGGACCA
>DATMNR010000493.1:0-5932 GCA_035568795.1 Ktedonobacteraceae bacterium | reverse complement strand
GGGCAGCTATAGCGTTTGTGCTTCCATTTGATGTCGTTTTTGGCTCGTTCTTTCCTTTGACACCTATTCTGGCTTTTGCAGGGGCAATGTTAACTGTAATGCTGGTTTATTCTATTGCACGTGTTGGTGGTCAGACTCCTGTTGTGACACTGTTGCTAGCGGGTGTAGTAATGAATGCTGTACTGGTTGCATTTCAAACGCTCATTTTGACACTCAGCCCACATGCTCAGTTTGGAGTGCAGGCCCTTTTTAACTGGCTCTCCGGAGGCATAGCTGTGACTAGCTGGTCGCAGGTAGTTATAGTTGGCATCATTATACTTGTTGGGATGTTGTTGGCTCTCATGCTTTCGACTGTGCTGGATGCCTTCGGATTGGGTGAAGAGAGTGCAGCACACCTTGGAATGCATGTCGAGCGTTACAAATTGCTGATCATCATCGTTGGCTCGATGTTAACGGCTGCTGCCGTTTCTATTAGTGGACTGATTGGCTTTGTTGGTCTGGTGACACCCCACGTGATGCGGCTCATTCTCGGCCCTCGCCATCGTTTATTGCTTCCAGCCTCTGCTCTGGGAGGCGCTATTTTTCTAGTACTCGCTGACCTGCTTGCGCGTGTAGTAATCGCGCCTGCTGTATTGCCTGTTGGTGTGTTCACAGCCCTTGTAGGTGCACCTTTTTTCTTGATCCTGCTTAGAAACAATAAGCGAGCATACCGATGGTAGCTGTAAGTGAAAAGGCGAAATTAATCGCACCAATTTTGTTAGAGGTGAATGGTGTCACCTTTGGTTACGAACATGTGCCACTTCTCTACGATGTGCAACTACAGGTTAGCAAGGGAGAAATGGTCGGGTTACTGGGGCCTAACGGGTCGGGAAAAACGACCTTACTTCGCCTGGTGAGCGGGGTCTTGCTTCCACAACAGGGAAAAATTGTACTGGACGGTCGCAATCTACACGATTGGGGAAGGCGTGGCATTGCCAGGAATATTGCCGTGGTTCCTCAAGAATTACATGTTCCGTTTGCATTTACCGTTGAACAAATGGTGAGTTTGGGCCGAACTCCGTATATCAATTGGCTAGGATCAAGAAGCAATAATGATGACAACATTGTACAAGATGCAATGAGCGCTACTGATGTCATACCGCTAGCAAGACGGATTTTCAATGAGTTGAGTGGTGGTGAGCGACAACGGGTAATGGTGGCAATGGCATTAGCACAACAACCCAAACTGTTATTGCTAGATGAACCAACTGCGCATCTTGATATCAAATACCAGATAGAAATGCTTGAACTCGTGCAGAGGCTTAACCGCGAACGAGGCATGACAGTGATCGCTGCATTGCATGACTTGAATCTGGCAGCACGCTATTTCCCACGACTTGTGCTATTCCAACGCGGTGTAGTAGCTGATGCCGGTCCCGCCCAGGTATTAGAACCACATCTGCTCAAACGAGTATATGGTATTGATGTTCAGGTGGGCATCCTACGAGGTGCTGAGCATTTGAGTGTTTTGCCACCGGGTGTAGGGGTACTAGAAGACAAAAGTGAGCAAGTGCCGCAGTCTAAGGTTTTTGTTATGGCAGGGGGAGGTTCAGGTGAACGACTGATGCGCGCGTTAGCAGATGCACACATACCCTTTATCGCGGGAGCGCTTAACATCGGCGATAGTGATCATACACTGGCATTGCGCCTTGCCAATGAAGTAATCACAGAACAGCCCTACTCACCCATCTCACTTGAAACATTGGAGCACATACATACAAGCCTATCAAATACAAAATTGTTGATTGTGTGTCCAATGCCTATTGGTTCAGGCAATCTTGCTTTACTGCAAGAAGCATATACAGCAGCTCAATATGGAATAGAGGTGCTTTTACTCGCCCCTGCTCTAGCGACGAGTAGTACTAACAGCGAAGAGCAATTCGTCTCTGATAATACCTGCACAAGTGATGAATTGTTGTTGAAATCAGAAATAGCCAATCGTGACTATACCAATGGCGAGGGCACGAAGTTGGTTTGTGACCTTCTACAAGCTGGTGCTACAGTTGTTCAATCAGTTGCCGAGGCCGTAGAAGAGGCGAAAAGAGTCTCTTAATGAAAATTTTACATAATATTACTTGCAAGCAACAATACGTAGGAGTATACTCCACATTGGCAAAATAAAATACTGTTTTAACGAAACACAACGATTCTTTTATAATGGATACTATGGACGATGAGATAGTAACCACTGTTATGCTGCGCTTACCCTCAACATTGAGCGCTTACAGTGGAGGCAAAAGTCAGTTAATTTTACAGGCAGGTACTGTAGAACAACTTTTGAATGAGTTAGAGAATCAACATCACCAGGTTTGG
Organism: Ktedonobacteraceae bacterium; assembly: GCA_035568795.1. Classification (GTDB taxonomy): domain Bacteria; phylum Chloroflexota; class Ktedonobacteria; order Ktedonobacterales; family Ktedonobacteraceae; genus DATMNR01. Next base: position 3,580 of record DATMNR010000493.1, on the reverse strand, counting down.
GAACACCTCTGTACCGAACAGGGTCATGTACGAAATCACGTCCAGATATTTGTCAACAATGAGCTTATTTCCGGCGATGATGGCCTAAAAACGTTGTTAAAACCTGGCCAGGAAGTTATTGTGCTGCCTGCTTCAATGGATGCTTGAAGAGTCACATGGTATACTTTCTAAAGTATCGCTAATCATACCATGGATAGACGTGAGCTTATTTTTGCATGAGAATTGAACCCCAAAACGAACCCGTTACTGAAAACCCTGGCCAATCTGGGTCATCTACCTCCGTTGAAGTTGCTCTTCCTACTAAGCATCGACTTGGACCCTGGAGGGTACTGCGCAATCGCAACTATTCGCTACTCTTCTGGGGACAGTTGATCTCTTCCGCAGGAACGCAAATGCAGGTGGTAGCAGTAGCCTGGCAGGTCTATTTACTCACTCATTCAGCTATTGCCCTGGGTTTAATAGGGCTAGTTCAGGCTATTCCTCGTTTGATCTTTTCCTTAGTGGGTGGAGTCTTCGCAGATGTGTTTGATCGGCGCAAAATGCTGATCGTGATTGAGATTGTACTCGCGTTGACGTCAGCCGTGCTGGCAATCTGTACAGCCTATCATGTGATTAATATGATCATTATTTATTGCGTTGTATTGATAGCTGCTAGCGTTTCCTCGTTTGAATTTCCAGCCCGTCAAGCAATGATCCCCACTCTGGTACGCCGCGAAGAGATGTCCGACGCCCTGTCGCTGAGCATGGTCATGATGCAGTTGACTTTTATTATTGGTCCGACAGTTGGTGGATTTGCCATCGCCTGGATAGGAGTTGCTAATACCTACTGGTTCGATGTCATCTCCTATTTTGTCGTAATTGGATCGCTACTGTTGATTGTCGTGCCACGTATTCCAGTCGAGAAGCGCGCGCAGGCAGGATTTGCTGCGCTGATGGATGGTATGAAGTTCTTGCGAGCGCACCCGGTGATCCTGGCTGTGCTCTCGCTCGACTTTTTTGCCACTTTTTTTGGTTCGCCACGAGCGCTTCTGCCGGTTTATGCCAGCCAAATTATGCATGTCGGCCCTCAAGGACTCGGAATACTGATTGCGGCAACCTCTATTGGCGCGGTTGCTCTGGCGCCTTTCACTGGACTGATTGGACGAATTACCCGTCAGGGCCTTGGGGTCGTGCTTGCTATTATCGGCTGGGGTCTATGCATCATGGCATTTGGACTATCCCCCACCCCTCTATGGCTTGGAGTAATCTTCCTCGCAGGATCAGGAGCGGCAGATATGGTTAGCATGGTTCTACGCGGCCTTATCATCCAGCTGACAACTCCTGATGAGCTCCGCGGTCGTATTAATTCCGTCAACGCCATGTTTGTAATTGGTGGCCCCACGCTAGGTCAATTCGAATCTGGCCTCGTCGCAGGCATATTCTCCCCCGAATTCTCAGTAGTAAGTGGAGGCCTCGCCTGTATCTTAGCCACTCTGGCTGTTGTAGCCCTTGTCCCCAGCCTCCTTCGCGTCAAAGTGAAATGACCGCTTTCAGGAGTGCAGAGGGCGAAACCCCATAGGCGAGGTCTTAAGCGCCAGTACGATCACAAGAGTTGTCTCTCTCATACAACCCTTCCTACTTTGAATCGTAGAGAAGGAAAACAACACAACCAACCCATGAAGGAAAGAAAAGATGCAAACACACAATTACAAAGAGCAACTGCATGCTCCTTACGCGTGGTATCGAATGATGCGTACCACACAGCCCGTTTTCCATCACCCCGAATGGGGCGGCTGGCAGGTCTTTCGCTATGCCGACGTGTCGCGCGTGTTGAACGAGTACGCGACCTTCTCGTCCGACAGCCAGCGCATGGCGCAAGCTGAGGGCTCACAGGGCGAACCCGACCCGATCGGATCCAGCATCCTGCAGATGGATCCGCCGCGCCATCGCCAGCTACGCAACATTGTCACGCAGGCCTTTACACCCCGTATGGTTGCGCAACTGGAGCCGCGCATCACTGCTATTACCAACGAGCTGCTGGACCACGTTCTCTCCTCCGGTGAGATGGACGTGGTTCGAGACCTGGCTTATCCCCTACCCGTGACCGTCATTGCCGAACTGCTGGGTATCCCTTCCGAACTGCGTGAAGATTTCAAACGCTGGTCGGATGCCATCGTTGCCGGCGCAGAGAGCATGACGGAAGAGGAGCGTAAGGGGCTCTTCCAGGAGATCCAGGGCATGTATAGCTACTTCACACAGGTACTTGAGGAGCGCCGCCAGCATCCGCAGGACGATCTGGTCAGCGCACTGCTGGCGGCTTCTGTCGATGGGCAGCGCTTGAGCACCATGGAGCTACTCGGCTTCTGCGGTCTGTTACTGGTTGCAGGCAACGAGACAACAACCAACCTGCTCGGCAACATGATCATCTGCTTCGACGAAAATCCCAGCGTGGTGGAGCGCTTGCGCAAAAATCGTGAGCTAGTTCCCGGAGCTATCGAGGAGACCCTACGTTATTACTCCCCGGTAAAGGCGATGCCGCGCATGACTACAACTGAGACAATAATCGGCGACCAGCGCATTGGACCAAATCAATTTATCATTGCCTGGATCGGTTCAGCAAATCGTGACGAGGCCGCGTTCCCCGATGTTGATCGCTTCGACATTGAGCGCGAGCCCAATCGTCACATCGCCTTCGGGCGTGGTATCCATTTCTGCCTGGGCGCTCCCCTGGCGCGTCTGGAGGCGAAAGTCGCCCTAAATGCCATGCTTGACCGCCTGCCCGGCCGCTGGCAGTTAGCTGATATGCCCCTGGATATGGTCAAGAGCTTTGTCGTATTCGGCGCCAAGCAGTTGCCCATAATATGGGATGCTTAACGCCTCCCCATATCCAACTATATATGTAGGGGAGCTGGGCGTCCTCGATTAACCTCTGCCAATTGCTGCTGCATGCGGTGAATGATAACAACCCATAATATTAAAAATCACATGAAACCCTTGTATTTTTGGTTCAGCTCATACATAATGCTCTTAACAAATCCGAGGAGGCATGTGGAACATGTTGGCAAAGGTACGAAGCTGCGCAGTCATTGGGCTAGAGGGCGCACTGATCGAAGTAGAAATTGATCTCTCCAACGGCCTGGCAGGGTTTATGATTGTAGGTCTCCCCGATACAGCAGTCAATGAAGCCAAAGACAGGGTTCGAGCAGCAATCAAAAATAGTGGCTGTCTATTCCCTTATAAACGCATTACCGTCAATCTTGCCCCCGCAGACTTGCGCAAAGAAGGCCCCGCATATGATCTTCCTATAGCCATTGGAATATTGATGGCATCTGGACAGATCAATCTGGATGAGCAGGTGTCAGAATATCTTTATTTGGGAGAGCTTTCGCTGGATGGTGGCGTTCGTCATACTAATGGAATATTGCCGATGGTTGCATTAGCACGAGAAAAACACGTTAAGGCAGTGTTTGTCCCCGCAGCAGATGCGATGGAGGCAGCGCTTGTGCAGGAAGTCACCATCTACCCGGTCGAAACACTTGGTCACCTGGTCTCACATTTAAATGGCGAACGAGCGATCGAGCCGTATATTGCTGATCCTCGC
>DATMNR010000492.1:0-5475 GCA_035568795.1 Ktedonobacteraceae bacterium | reverse complement strand
TTTGCCATTATGCACAATATTTGCTACTTGTTCGTATTGGGCCTTCACTCCTAAAGCGGCGTCTTGCTCGCTGGCAATCAGTGAGTTGCTGCCTCCATTAAAATTTGCTCCTGCTAAGTATACATGATACGAAATGAAGCTTATGTAAGGGTAGGTAGAGGGATCGTTTAAGAGCGTAGGCAGCCATGTAGTGAGATGCTGCTTCAAGGCGTAAACTAACCCTGGCCCTCCTATTTTGATCTGGACTCCATCTCGGTTAGCCTGCTGCTGCATGAGGGGTGCAGATGCTGCAAAAATGGCCCGATAGCTATTCAGCCTGTCTTGATCTGCATTGGGATCATTTGGAGCTGTACACAGAAACTGGCTACCATCTGGTTGATTCCAAATTTCATAGATAGCATGTGACAGGCGAAAATGTTGATCTACGTGAGCAACAACCTGAGCAGCAAGCTGTCCCCACATTTGTGGTCCCTGATCCTGGCCATTTACAAGATACATCGGTTTCGATGAGTGAGGATCAAATGGAGGTTTATTTTGCAAACACAGATTTGCCTGTGGATGTGATTGGTTTTGTGGTTGCAACCAGCTGGGCGTGTACTCAAGAGAAATAATGGGTTGCATGTTGTAATTTGCCGCGAGATTCATTTCCGTATCGAAGAGTGACCAGTTCTGTTGTGATGGATTGTTCGCACTTGCTGCTGTTGGAAAGATTTGTGACATGAAATCGTAATCGCCCAGTTTAGTCAGGTGAAAATTAGCTTGCGAGATTGCGTTAGCATCACTGCTATTTCTGACTATAAGTTTTAGGCCAACCCCTCCAACCCCGAGGATGGATGAAGGAATTGGATACGTACTGATTTGCCGATTTCCAAAGTCAACAGAGATGTCTGCGGAGGATGCTGAAGTGGTTGATTGGGATGTATTACCTGAACTGAATGAAATTGAAACTGTATTCTGCAGCGAATTAACGCCGTTGACTGGTTGATGTGTGGATGAGTTTAGCGATTGTGATTTACGAATGAATTGGATTGTAGCCGCCGAAGCAACGCTTAGCGAAAGTAGGCAGACTACGAAAATAATTACTCCCGTTTTTTTCAATGGCAGGCGGAAAGGCCATCTTCTTTGCTTGCGGTTCTCCATAAAAAAATTACCCCTTTGAAGCATAAAGTATCCCCCTTCCAACACGACGCTTCAGGGTATCTTGAGTAACATGGATAGCCATCCTGTTTCATGGTTAGTCAATATAACATGTCTTGGGAAATGCATTGGAGTAGTAGACTATTTTTCTTTCAGCCTCTCATTTCCTTTTGCTAAACTTTTCAGAAGTCGAATTGATACAATGCGTTGTTCAGCGAGAACGTCAGCGGCTCGGTACGTGGGAATATTTTGTTCTTTAGAAATAGCGATGATGTTTTCCATCGAATTATATAAACGAGATACCTGTTCCATCGCGCGTTTATCGTTAAAACCACCGGGATTGACACTGTCGAGGTTGGATAACAACCCTCCCGCATTGACGATGTAATCTGGCGCATATAAAATGCCACGTGCTTGTAGGACATCGCCATGATGGTTATCTCCCAACTGATTGTTGGCTGAGCCACAGATGATTTTGCAGCGCAGTTCTGGTATGGTTTGATCATTAAGTACATTACCCAATGCGCAAGGGCAATACACATCGACTTTAAGACTATGAATCTCTTCGGTAGAGACAATATTGGTATTGTACTGAGTGGCGACAATTCTGGTTCGCTCTTGATCGATATCGGAGATGGTCACAATCGCTCCTGCTTCGACCAGGTATTCTAGCGTGTGCGATCCAACAGCGCCTATGCCTTGCAAAGCGATAGTACGCCCTTGCAGGTCTGGACTGCCATAGACCTCTTTAAGGCATGCGCGTATGCCTTGCACGACGCCATAAGCTGTTGCTTGAGAACCATCGCTTGGGCCACCCCATGCTTCAGGAACAGTGACGACATATGGCGTTTCCTGGCGTATCACCAGCATGTCCTCAGGGGTGGTACCAACATCGACACCTGTTAGAAACAGGCCATTGAGTCGATTAATAAACCGTCCGAGCGCGCGTAATCTTACTTCTGTTTTGTCGCGTTTGGGATCACCGATCACAACACACTTTCCACCACCATACGAGGCGCCTGCCGCAGCACATTTGTAGGTCATTCCGCGAGCAAGTCGTAGTACGTCTTTAATTGCATCTGCTTCACTTTCATACGGCCACATACGAATGCCCCCGGCGGCAGGACCTAGCGTAGTATCATGTATTGCTATGATGGCTTTTAGTCCGAGTGTCTTTTCCTGGCAGAAGAAGATATTCTCGTAGTCTTGTTTTTCCATGAGGTCGAAAATATAGCTATCCAACTGATGCTCTCCTTGTGTGATCATTGATTGTCACATATACTTGTGTGCGGTGTCTTTTGCCCTTCCATTGGGCCTTTTGAGGACTTACTGGCTTACATTACATCGCTCGTAGAATTATTGTAGCATTACAGCATTTGCAATGTTTTATCTTCTATGTTCAGTATCGTATACTGAGATAAATGAAAGCTTCGCAGCTCATCAGGAATGAGAGAAACTTCACATGGATGTGTACCGCGCGCTCAATGCAGATGTCCCGCAAATACTCTTTACGGTCTTACATCAAGCTGGCCCAACTGTTTCGGACGAGGAATTTACACGCACGGTAACTGCTCTCCACATGGAAATTGGCAAACAAATGCATGAAATGTACGAACGTTTGCATCTGTGGCTTACGCGGCAGTATAGTCTACAGGCCGAAGAGACATTACAAAAACTTCAACGTCTGGGCGTCTTATTACAAGAGGCTGATGAGGGAGAAGTACGTCAAATATTGGAGAAAGACTTCAGTCGTCTGGGTAGCCGTGTCGGCTCAAAAAGCATACTTGGCATGGAGGGATCTGCTGAAGTGATCTTTAGCGAAGCTGTATTCAGCGATCCGGACCTGGTACAGCGTGTTGCGGATGGACGCGAGTATGTAATCTCGCTTGGATTTAAACCGGGCCAGGGGCCAATACATGAAACGTGGTTGCTCTTTCGAGGATCAATTCATTATGATGTAATCGAACACATGGTACGCGACTTCATGGGCATCTATATAAGAAGCTACGGCGCTCATATCGAAAACGTTGGACATTCATCATTTGGTATCTACAATCTGGTATATCAGCTTGGTGAATCTTTGACTGCTCATCTTGATACTGATGCCATGACTCAGGAAATAACCCTGGCTTTCAGTAAAGGTCCAAATCATTCTAGCGACTTCAGGCACGATGTATCTGCTCTGATGGAATTTGTAGCTGAGCAGATAGACGTGATACATGCATCTTTCTGGCAACATAAACTAGGATTAGGAGCTGGCAACGAATTTGTGTTGCGTTTACGTCTTCCCATGGGGGAAGAGTCGGTACAAGAAGTGTTTCGTGTAATCGATACCGCCGGGGACGTTGGTAGAGAGACGATTGTTAAACGTGGAAAGTTGATTTTGGGCAAAAGAATATTGTAAAGGGCAGAAAAATATTGCAACTTCGTGCGGTCGTGCTATACTACGGCTGTGCTATCAGTATTTGGTTTTTGAGCACTCATTTTTTTATCTGTAGAAACGAGAGACAAGATGGCAATTGAAGAACTCCAGGATGGCCGTTATCACTTTGTACGCTCACTCGGAAGTGGTGGCATGGGTGAAGTATATCTCATGCAAGATCAACGTATAAACAGGCTAGTTGCGATCAAGGTGATTCGCTCTGAAGGTGCGTCCTATCCGGATAGCACAGCGGCAAAAGAAGCGGCACGCCTTTTCCAACGTGAAGCAAAAGCCATCGCTGCGCTTGAGCATCCCAACATTTTGCCTCTCTACGACTTTGGTGAAGAAATTCGCGATAGCAATACTGTTACATATATGGTTATGCCTTATTCTACTGAGGGATCTCTCGCAACCTGGCTGAGACAGCACAGTAGTGTAACCCCGCTTACGTTGCAAGATGTTGCGCATTTAGTTGAGGAAGCTGCAGATGCCCTCCAGTACGCACATGATCAAAACGTTATGCACTTAGATGTCAAGTCTTCAAATTTCCTTTTACGAAGCAATAAAAAAAATCCAAACCGACCTACATTATTACTGGCTGATTTTGGCATAGCGCGTAGCAGCGTCACCGTTGCCAGTTCCAGTCGTACTATTCGTGGCACGCCCTCCTCCATGGCTCCAGAGCAATGGGGTAGCAATCCTGTTCCCGCCACAGACCAGTATGCACTGGCGGTCATGACTTATGAAATGATGGTTGGCCACGCACCATTTGTTGGAAGTATGGAACAGGTCATGTACCAGCATTTCTCTGCTCAACCACTCCCACCCAGTACATACAATCCACAATTGCCACCTGCTGTTGATTCAGTAATTTTGCGTGCATTAGCGAAGCAACCAGGAGATCGTTTTCCTTCGATTGCTGAATTCGCTGCTGCCTTTGAGCAGGCGACTCAGTCATCTCCCAATCTTGTTCTAATGGGATCAGAGGAGACCATTGCCAGCGATATTCACATTCGTGCTACGCTGGCTATCAGTCAAGGAGAGGCTCAAGTGGGGACCAATAGAGTTATCACCCTTCCAGGGGGTCAGCATTTTAATGTGACGATACCTGCTGGAGTCTCTGATGGCCATATCATTCGCGTGCAAGATCAAGGAGACACAACCCCTGTACTTCTTACCATTGCAATTAAAAAGCCTGAACAGTCCAGTGGGTCTTCAATTATGGGTAGTGGCAGCCAGCCGCCTGCCGTGGTGAATCCCAACGTACGGCAACTTTCAAATTCAGCATCAGGCCCCGATCTGCCGACAGTGGCCTCTTCGGATCCCAATCTTCGCGCTCCCGACAAACAATCGACGCCCTATATTCCGCAGCAGCAGCCTCCACGCCGTTCCAGATCCGTCGGTATCATATCAGGCCTCATCATTCTGTTGTTAGTGGTTTTGTTAGCGGGTGGAGGAATTCTATTTTATAGTAGCCATCAGTCCAATAACAATTCCGTCTCTCTTACACAAACCGCCACTGCAGGAAAACTCTTGACGCCAACAAAGAGTGGGGGTATCACAGCCACTCCAACAAAAACGCAACAAAACGGACTCTATATTGCTGGAACGTATAATGGGTCCATGACTGATCAAACAACACAACAGATATCGCAAATAACAGTCTTTCTGACACAAACTCAAGGCAATGCTGCGTTGAGCGGAACCTTCACATTCAGATCTCCTACTCAAGCAACGTATCCACTTACTGGAACAGTAGATCTTCGAGGCAACTTCTCTTTTACGGTGCAGCAACCGACGGGTCAGACGCCGCTCTACTTTCATGGACAGGTTCGACAGAGTCAACAGGATGTCTTCCTGCATGGTAACTTTTGTAACAGTTCTACGAACTCTTGTAGCCCGGATAATGGCTTTTT
>DATMNR010000491.1:0-6275 GCA_035568795.1 Ktedonobacteraceae bacterium | reverse complement strand
GTACCGCACGTTCAATATGGGTGTAGGTATGGTGTGTATCGTTTCATCAGAAGCAGCGAAACAGTCACAACGCCTGCTTCCCGAATTGCTCAAAATAGGATATATCACAAAAGGCGAAGGAGTCATACTGCAATGATAGATAATCCTCTCTTTGGCCCGCTACTGGCCGAGGGTAAAACAAAATTAATATATGCGTATCAAGCTGATCCGAGTCTAGCCTATATGGTAAATAAAGATCAAATAACAGCCGGAGATGGCGTGCGTCGCAATGAACTACCTGGCAAATCGCGCTGGAGCACAATCACTACAGCCAATGTATTTCGATTGCTGAACGAAGAAAAGATTGCAACACATTTTGTCGAGCAGATCAATGATGTAGTCCTGCTGGTGCAACGCTGCACAATGCTGCCAATCGAACAGGTAATGCGCCGCATTGCTACCGGCTCTTATCTCAAACGCTATCCCGAAATAAGCGAAGGAACTCGCTTCGAGCCAGCGCTGGTCGAGACCTTTCTCAAAGATGATGCTCGTCACGACCCACAAATCTGGGAAGAAGATATCCTGGAGATGGGTCTGGCAACGAAGTATGAAATTGAATGGATGGCTGCTCAGGGTCGTCGCGTCTTCGAAACGCTGGAACGAGCCTGGGCCTCGATAGACGTGACTCTCGTCGATCTCAAAATCGAATTTGGTCGCGACACGCAAGGAAACTTGCTGGTAGCTGACGTGATCGACAACGATAGCTGGCGTCTCTGGCCCGGTGGAGACAAAACACGCATGCTTGATAAACAAGTCTATCGCAACCTGAAAGATGTCACTCAACAGGACCTCCAGGAAGTTGCTGATCGCTACGCCCTGGTAGCCGACCTGACAGGAAAACTGAAGCTCGAATAGAAGAAAGAGTTGGACAATGGAGCGACTGCACGATGCTTGTGGCGTAGTTGGTATTTACGCACGCCCGAACGGCGAAAATATAGATATTCGCCGCTACCTCACCCTTGCCCTGACAGCCCTGCAACATCGCGGCCAGGAAAGCGCAGGTATGGCTGTATACGATAGTGAAGGCAAAATAGTCAGTCGTGTCCAAATGGGCAAAGTGCGTGAGGTCTTCTCCGATACAGGCATTGGTTTACCTGAAGCGCGCTGTGGCATTGGACATGTGCGCTACTCCACAACTGGCTCAAGTTGTGTTGAGAATGCAGGTCCATTTGTCGTGGGAGCATGGCGCGGTCACTATAATGCAATCGCAGTTGCCCATAATGGCAACCTGGTAAACGGCCCCGCCCTGCGTGAACAGTTACCAGGAGAACAGCTACAATCTACAACCGACAGCGAATCCATCGCTCTACTCTTATTGCATGCTGAAGGTCCGACCTTGCGCGAACGTATGATTGCTACTCTCCCTTTGCTGCGTGGAGCCTACAGCCTGGTGATCCTGGCCGAAGGCAAACTCCATGCTATACGTGATCCCTGGGGTATGCGCCCTCTATGTATTGGCCGCATCGGCGAAAACTGGATCATTGCCTCTGAGTCATGTGCCCTGGATCGCATAGGAGCGACCTTTGTGCGGGAAGTTGAACCAGGAGAGCTTATTACCATTGATGAAGGTGGCATGCATTCAGAAATACTTGTGAGTGTGCCGCGCCAGTCACTTTGTGTATTCGAATATATTTATTTCTCAGATGCTACTAGTCAGTTGAATGGTCGGTATGTCTATACCGCGCGCGAAGCGCTGGGACGCGAATTGGCAAGGGAGCACCCTGTAGATGCAGACCTTGTGATACCGGTGCCTGATTCTTCTATTCCAGCAGCTCTCGGCTATGCTACTGAGTCAGGGATTCCTTATGGTCAGGCAATCATCAAAAACCGCTATAGTGACCGCACCTTTATCAAACCCGATCAGCGTTTGCGTCAGTTGGAAGTCGACCTGAAATTCAACATGGTCAAGCCAAAGATCGATGGTATGCGCCTGGTTGTAGTGGATGATTCGATTGTGCGTGGCAATACAATGAAGCGGCTGGTAGCTGCTCTGCGTCACGAGGGAGCGAAGGAGATCCACTTACGTTCCAGTTCGCCTCCATTGCGCCATCCCTGCTATTTTGGCATCGATATTCCTCAAGAGGAAGAGTTAATCGCTGCCGGACGCACTGCTGATGAGGTAGCAGCATATATCGGCGTTGATAGCCTCGGGTATCTTAGCACTACCGGTCTGGGACGCGCTTTAGCTTCCGATATGGCCATTCAAAGCAAGACCGATACATCATTGAATAGTGCTACGCAGCGACCTCTACAAGATGATGATGCCAACACGTCGTTGCACAACGAATTTTGCTATGGGTGCATGGATAAGCGTGGGTGGCCATTCGATCCGCAGGTTGCGAAAAATACGCATGCAATGCAATTCGTCAGCCTCAACGCTATGCGTTAATGTGCATGGCTTGAGTTCCTTTCAGGGGGTATATGGATGAAAGTGCTAGTTATAGGTTCAGGAGCGCGCGAACATGCTCTGGTCTGGAAACTCGCTCAGAGCAGTCGCGTGACGCAGATATATGCCTCTCCGGGCAATCCTGGCATGGTTCCGTTTGCTGAATGTCTACCATTCAATGTCACTCAACTTACCCAGCTAGCTGATTTTGCAGAACGCACTCAAATCGATCTCACCGTTGTTGGCCCAGAAGTGTCTCTAGTAGCTGGTATCGCTGACGTATTCAGGCAGCGCGGTCTACCTATCTTTGGACCTTGCTCCATTGGCGCAGCTTTAGAGGGCAGTAAGGCCTTTGCTAAACAGCTCATGGCCGAAGCGGGGATTCCCACTGCCCAGCACCAAACCTTTACTCAAGCGCGAGCCGCCTTCGCATACCTGGAAGAACATGGGGTTCCTGTTGTCGTCAAAGCTGATGGGAATGCAGCGGGTAAGGGGGCCATTGTAGCTCTGGATATGGATACAGCTCGTGATGCTGTTCACCAGTTGATGGTTGAACGCGTCTTCGGTGACGCGGGTGATATCATCGTCATCGAAGACTACTTGCAAGGCGATGAGATCGGCTCGACCGTTATTTGCAAAGGAACGCACTATCTACCCTTAACATTGACCCAGGACCACAAACGCGCATTCGATGGTGATCGAGGTCTGAATACCGGAGGAATGGGAGCATTCACCCCTCTGCCTTTTGTTGATAAGTCGACCGAAACGCAGATTTATAGAAATATCGTTGCCGCGACGCTACAAGCTCTCAAGACCAGTTCCATCGACTTCTCCGGGGTGCTCTACTCGAACATCATGCTAACCGAACGAGGCCCAGTGGTATTAGAGCACAATACTCGCTTTGGAGATCCAGAAACTCAAGCCTTGATGATGCTCATGCAAGAGGATCTGGTGCATGTGCTGGAATTTGCTAAAACGCTTCCGGTGAAACTCAATACTTTGTGGCGTCCAGGTTACTCTGTAAGTATCACTCTCGCATCAGGAGGATACCCTGGAAAATACCAAACAGGTCTACCGATCACAGGCGTTGAGGAAGCCAGCCAACTTGAAGATGTGCAAATATTTCATGCATGTACAGATCTACAAGACGGAAGACTGGTAACAGCAGGAGGGCGTGTACTCAGCGTAGCAGCACACGGGGAAACATTACAAGAAGCAGTGTCCAGGGCCTACGATGCCTCGTCGCGTATTTCATTTGAAGGCATGCACTATCGAAGAGATATCGCACATTGCGGATTAGAAAAAATATAACGTTTTTCACTTTCGAGATAACCTTTATGAGGTGTTTCAACTTACAGGAGTGCAGAGGGCACAGGGTCTGGGGGACCCGGCACGGTAGCCTTCTGCCGGGGTTCGGGGTGTCCCCGAAAAACTCTTTTTACTTTTTGCGCCGCCTCAGGCGGCGGGTCAAAGCGGAGAGGATACAATGTCAGCACACATTATCATCATTATGGGCAGCAAAGGCGACTTAGCCCACGCGCAAGCCATCACAAAAACGCTCAAAACCCTTGAAATTGGCTACGAAATGCGCGTCTGTTCCGCTCATAAAGCAACACAACGCCTGCTAGAAATATTGCACGAATATGAACAAATCGGCCCTTTAGTCTACATCACTATCGCAGGTCGCTCAAACGCTCTATCAGCGGTCGTTGATGCCAACACACGCTATCCCGTGATTGCATGCCCACCATATAGCGACCGTTTCGGAGGCATGGATATCCTTTCCTCTCTCCGATTACCATCAGGTATCGCCTCCCCCACAATTTTAGAGCCTGAGGGAGCAGCACTACTGGCAGCTAAAATACTAGCACTTTCGGATACACAATTGGAACAACGACTGAGCGCCTATAAACAACGTTTTACAGCTGAGCTGGCACAGGCTGATGAAGAGGTTAAGCAATTGTGAGCAGCCAGAACCTTTCACTTCGCCTTGGCGTACTCATCTCAGGTTCAGGCAGCAACTTGCAAGCGATAATCGAAGCTATCGAAAGTCAACAATTACCAGGTGTCAAAATTGCGCTCGTTGTGAGCAATAAAGCTGATGCCTATGGCTTACAACGAGCGCTTAAATACAAACTGCCTGCGATCTATCTACCCTGGGAACAGCGACCCGTAGAGGCACAATTCATTGCCCCCAAACTTACAATGTCCGAAAGCGAATCCCGACTCACAACCCTGCTTCATCTTTTTCAGGTGGACCTGATTGTTTTAGCAGGCTGGATGCGTATTTTGAGCGCCGCTTTCCTCGAACAATTCCCACAACATGTCATCAACATCCACCCTGCTTTACTACCTGATGATGGTATCGGTAGCACCTTTACAACCAAAAATGGAATGCGAATTCCCGCTTTCCGTGGCTTGCACGCAGTTCGACAAGCTCTTGATGCAGGTGTAAAAATCACGGGAAGCTGCGTGCATTTTGTCACACCAGAAGTAGATGCAGGGCCAGTCATCTGCCGGGAGGAGGTGGTAATCGAGGAGGGGGATACTGAAGAGACGTTGCATGAGAGATTGAAGGTTGTGGAACATCGATTGATTGTGATGGCTGTTGGAGATTTACAAGTGTTACATGAGCCAGCATAGGCGTAGCCTGACACGGCCTCCCTACTTCCTCTTTCTCGTCATGATGATCGTTATTGCAAGATAAATACCCAGCACGAAAGAAAGTACAAATCCGATAATGAACAAAGCGCCGACCCACCACAACCCAATGACTTTATTATAAACGGTCAGTAGAATCGCCACCCCAATGATAAATGATGCAGCAATAATCCCCAACACGACCCTGTTTACCATTTGCTTGATATCATTGATGATCGGCTTGAGAGTCTCTGTATTTACACCGACTTGCATATTTCCACGTTCCAGGTCGCTCATCAGACGCCGTATTTGTTGTGGAAGTTCTATTCCCAGGCGCACTGTATCTACACCTGCCCGGCTCAAGTTCCGCCACCAGTAATCCATTGAGTACTGTTTCTGTACAAGCTGCTTCGAATATGGCTCCAACATGGCCGTCATATTGAACGACGGATCAAGCATGGTTCCAAGAGCCTCATCCATTAAAAGTGTCTTGAGTAGTAACGCCAGGTTGGAGGGTAGTTGCAGGTGGTGACGCTGCACCACAGTGAGCGCTTCAGTGAGGACTGGCCCAATATCTATTTCACCAAACAATTTACCATAGTATTGAGAGAGAAGGTATTCCAGGTCACGCTTCAATTGTGTTCGATCCACAGGCTGTTTCGAGAAACCAAGCATGAGCATTGTATCCACGAGTCTCTCGACATCCTGGCTCGTAATTGCCAGGAAAATATCTACCAGTTGTTCCCGCGTTTGTGCATCTACAACACCCACCATACCATAATCGATCAATCCAATACGGCCATCTGGCTCAATAAAGAAGTTTCCGGGATGCGGGTCAGCGTGATAAAAACCATCCTCGAGTATCATTTTAAGTATAATATGCACAGCACGTTCTGCCAGCGCGGGACGATCTATGCCCGCGGCATCAAGCACAGTCAGGTCATTGATCTTAATGCCCCGAATACGTTCCAGAGTAAGGACGCTGTCAGTAGTTGTTTCCCAATGGATACAGGGAATATGAATGATAAAAGGAGTGTCCTTGCAATTGACGGCGAAGCGCTCGGCATTGTGTCCTTCACGAATATAATCAAGTTCAGCTATATACTCGGAAGGTAGGATATCAGCGCGAGTGGAGAGGATCTGTCCTAACTTGATAAAAGTAGGGCCTAGTTCTTCAAGCGCCTTTCGCACTCGTTCGGGCCGGGTATAA
>DATMNR010000490.1:0-7710 GCA_035568795.1 Ktedonobacteraceae bacterium | reverse complement strand
CTGAAGTGGCTTTCTCCGAGGCCCTGGCAATCGAGCGAGAGCTGCAACAGCTGTGCTTCCAAAGCGAAGATGCCAAAGAAGGCATTGCTGCCTACAATGAAAAACGCAAAGGAAGTTTCTCTGGAAGGTAAAAAATAAACTGACTCAGTTCGGCGCCCGATGCCTGAACTGAGTCAGTTTGAATAAATTTTGACGAGAGTTACAGTATGTCTCACGTGCGTATACGCCTCCATAATGGCTTCTTCTGGCTGATTCTTGATCGCCCTCCGCTTAATATTCTCTCGATAGAAATGCTTGATCAACTCACAACTGCCATGCATGATGCAATCGAGCGTCCTCCTCGTTTAATAGTCATTACAGGCGCTGGAGATCGGGCATTCTGTGCTGGGGTTGATATTCGTGATCATCTTGATGGCCGCGAAAAAGATATGTTGCGTGCTGTGTATGATAATTACGCTGCATTTGAGAAATTACGTTCACACAAGATTCCTACAGTAGCCCTGGTGAAAGGGCACGCGCTTGGTGGGGGCTGTGAATTAGCTGCGCTCTGTGATACTGTCATCGCCCACGAAGACGCTACTTTCGGTTTGCCAGAAATCTCTTTAGGAGTATTTCCACCTGTTGCCGCAGTCAATTTTCCCGCGCTGATAGGATACAACGCCACTATGCGATTGATGCTGACTGGCGAAACTATTCCAGCAAAAGAAGCATTGCGTTTGGGCCTCGCTCATCAAGTCCTCTCTTCACGCCGATTTCTCCCTGATGCAGAAGAATTGCTGACGATGCTGGCTACCAGAACTTAAGTATACCTACTTTTCTCCAGCTCCCGTTTATTCCTGTTAGATGATTTTAACAGGGAACTTAATTACACGATGAAACGTCTTGACACTAGATGCTCTAATTATTTGAAAAAGTAGGTATTCGAGCGAAGAGGATAAGGAGAAACGAATATGCGTACGGTACAGATTGACAGACGAAAATCACTCTGGTTGATAATTTCACTGGCTACAGCGCTCGCTTTCATACTAACGGCCTGTGGCACGAACTCAAACTCTGGGTCGAGTTCGACCTCAACCGGGACCAACCCTGCACCAATAGCCACTAGCACTCCCAATTCGTATGGTTGTCCAAGCAATACGGTAGTTAATACTGCATCGCCACCAGCCAACGTTGTATTGAAGACATCAAATAGCAATTCGATGGTCACTGCTCATCAAGGCGATGTGATCGAGATTCAGCTGCCTTTTGGACAGTTATGGAATGGACCTACCGCTTCGCAGGGTGCATTGCAACTGCAAACACCTTATGGATATGTCTCGCAAACTGCAAATTCCTGCATATGGCGGTTCACTGCTCAAGGTGCTGGTACTACACAACTGAACTTTTATGGCAGGGCTATATGTAAAAAGGGTCAATTGTGTCCACAGTATGTGATTAGTGTGCCTTTCAGCATTCATGTGAACTAAGTAGCCTGGCTTCAGGAGGAGCTGGATCACAATCCAAGAAATAATCGGTCAAACGAGGAGGCACAGGTAATTGTGCCTCCTTCTTGTTTCTTATGATACACTACTCATAGGTCTATAAGAGGAAATATGTAATGGCAAGTGATTCCCATGCAGCATTTGCGCACCGCTTACTAGAAGCTGTGCTTACTAGCGATGGCGATACGGATCCATCTGTTCGTCGAGCTGTCGAATCTCTGTCTGCTCAAATGGGGGGGCGTTCCACGAACCAGACTGATGTTATTCCCCCAGAGCTTATCAGTTATGTCAAAAAGATTGCGCTGCATGCATACAAGACCACTGATGAGGATATCGAGGCGCTACGTAATGCTGGCTATTCTGAAGATGCAATTTTCGAGATCACTTTGAGCGCCGCGCTTGGCGCGGGAATGGCACGACTTGAGCGAGGACTCGCGGTGCTCAAAGATGACAACGAGTAGTTATTTATGCCTTAATCTTCTCGTTTTTGGGATCGTACAGCGGCTCTTTCATAACCGTTGCACCATAACATACCCCGAATAGCTGCAACTCGACCCGTGTTCCTGGCACGGCGTATTCCACCGGTAAATAGCCATATATGATGCTTTGTCTCACGGTATAGCCATATCCAGCGCTCGTCACAAAGCCCAGCACCTGCTCGCCATCAAGCAAAGGCTCGCCTCCTAAGGCCACTGCGGCTGGATCGTCTATGATAAGGCAACTCAATTTGCGAGTGACGCCCTGTGCTTTGATACGCTCTAGAGCTTCCCGACCGAGGAAATCGCCTTTTTGCAATTTGACAGCAAAGCCCAGACCCGCTTCGTAGGGATTATATTCCGAATGGATATCCGCACTCCAATAACGATACCCTTTCTCAAGACGCAGCGACTCAATGGCTCTATAGCCTGCCGCCAGCATGCCAAGGGGTTGACCCGCTTCCCAGAGGGTATCCCATAACTTGAGGCCGTACTCCATGGGCGCATAAATCTCCCAGCCTAGCTCCCCCACATAGGTTACGCGCAGCGCCAGTACTGGAATATTGCCAATCGTGACATTTTGCGCGGTCAGGTAAGGAAACGCTTCGTTCGAGAAATCGTCCTCACTTACCTGCTGCATCAAGTGACGCGCCTCAGGTCCCCATACACCGATGCAGCAACGGCTGGATGTAATGTCGTTCACATAGACCGAGCCGTCGGAAGGCATCTGGCTACGAATCCAGGAAAGATCATGGTTGCCAAAGGCAGTGCCGGTGATGATCTGGAAGCGATCGGCAGCCAGGCGAGTTACAGTCAGGTCACATTCGATGCCGCCATGCTTATTTGGCATTTGAGTATAGGTGATGGCTCCTACGGGTTGATCCATCTGATTATCAGTAATGTACTGCAAAAAGGCCAGTGAGCCAGGGCCAATTACTTCTATCTTGCTGAAAGATGTTTCGTCAAACATTGCCACGCGTTCGCGTGTGGCCTGGTGTTCAGCCCCTATCGCGGGTGACCAGTACCGACTGGCCCAACTATATGGCTCAGGCCATCCTTGCCCTTCGGCCAGCAGTTCGTTCGAGGCGAACCAGTTGGGTCGCTCCCAGCCAGCTTTCTCGCCAAAAACGGCGCCGAGTTCTTCGAGACGATTATACACAGGACTGATGCGCAATTTACGCGCGCTGCTGCGTTCCCGCATAGGGTAACTAATGTCATAGTATGTGCTGTAGATTTCATTGACACGAGTTGCGATGTACCGCCGGCTTGCCGTGTATGCACCAAAACGACGGATGTCCATTTCCCAAAGGTCCAGGCTGGGTTCACCATCAATAATCCACTCCGCAATCATTTTACCAACACCACCAGCGCCTGAAACGCCGTGCGCACAGAATCCGCACGCGGCCCAGAAGCCTTGTACATCTGGCGACTCACCCAGGACAAACTCACCATCAGGTGTGAAAGACTCTAACCCATTCACCCGCCTCACAAGTTCGACATCACGAAGATAGGGTACACGCTGGATACATCCCTGCATTAAGCTCTCGAAGCGCGGTGGGTCGAAGCTTTGCACGGTAGGATTAGAGTTATCAGGAATGGCGTCAACATCAAAGGCAGCAGGATCATGTTCATATCCACCAAGCACCATGCTGTTACCATCCTGCCTGAAATACACCAGGTTATCGGGGTCTCGCAGGTTAGGTATGCTGATATCTCCAGAGAGTTCAGGAAGGGGAGCAGTCTGTACATATTGATGTTGCATGGGTATGAGTGGGACGGAGATACCAACCATGCGACCAATACGCGGTGACCAGATGCCAGCGGCTACGACAATAATTTCTGTGCGAATGCGCCCTTGCGAGGTATTGACCGCCTTCACATGACCATTCACAACTTCGATACCTGTGACACGGGTATTGGCGTAGAAAGTTGCGCCAAGCTGTTGAGCTAGAGTTGCTAAGGCTTCAGCCAGGATAGGAGCTTTGGCAGAACCATCGGTAGGTAGCAATAAGGCACCCTCGACACCCTCCAGACTCATCATGGGAAACATGCGTTTTGCTTCGCTGGCGCTGATGAGTTCAGCATCCAGTCCCGCGCTTCTCGAAAAGCCTACCTGTCTTTTAAGTTCCTCCATGCGTTCTTTCGATGAGGCCAGGCGCAGGCTTCCAACCTCAAAGTAGCCCGGGTTGCCATTTACCTGTAGCTGTTTGTATAAAGCTATGCTGTAGACTAACATCTTTGTCAGGCTGATAGATGAGCGTAGCTGACCAACAAGGCCGGGTGCATGTGAAGTTGTGCCACTGATCAATGGCCCCTGTTCGAGAACAACAATATCGCGCCACCCTCGTTCAGTCAGATGATAAGCGATGCTAGAACCGGCAATGCCGCTACCTATAATGACAACTCTAGCTTGATCGTGCATTTATGGGTCTCCTTGATTGAAAAGTTGTTATGACAATATGTTTCGTTGAGGCCAGATTTATCGGCCCTACGAAACTGTCAAGCTTCAATCGGCCTGTTGAGACGGACACCCGCAAGGGGTGTCCCTACATGTCACACGCTCACCTGAAGCTTGACAGAGTACTACGTTTTTACTTCCTGGAGCCATTGTTCAAAAGGTGCTGTTTGAACATTGTGTAAAAAGCGATTCAAGTGATGATGGGCATACTGTTTAAAATCAAAGTCAAGCTCTGAGATACCCATCTGTAGAAATCCCCAGAACGATTCTCGTAAGTCGGAGCCGAGCCGCATCAAATGAAGATGTGCCAGGTTTGCAGGCTGCACTTCGCCAAAATAGCATAGTAACAGGAACGAACATAGTTCTTCGTTCAATGATTGGTTTACTGCGAAGTTCCCGAGATCGAAGAAAAGATCACCCATACCAGCATACTCCCAATCAAGAATGCGGATAGTATGAGTGTCGTCGATGAAATTACCGGCAAGCAGGTCATTGTGGCAAGGCCTGGTGTATGTTGCGCCGCTTGTGGCAAGCGCTTGCTCGATTTGTTCCATCAAGGCGAAAACCTGAGGGAGTGATTCGGGAAAGGCAACGTTATTTTCGAGTGCCAGTGTATGATAGCTGCGAACTGTGTTGAATGGAGAAAAAGTGCCTGGGAAGTCAGGCCCAGCATGATAGCGTTTTATTGAATCGACGATACGGGGTAGCATTTCGTGTTGAGCCGCAATTTCTGGAGTCATACCTGTACCAACGATAAAACGAGTGACAAGCACGTCTTCACCCGGCAGAAAGTGAATAACCTCTGCTCCAACGCCAACCTGCGCGGCAATTGCAGTGCAGATACTTTCGCGGCCACGATCGATACCAAGCAGGTGCGTGCCTTTTCCTCCGATACGTAACACGAAGGTTTCTCCACCAATATCTACGCGATAATTCTGATTGGTGATACCACCAACGAGGGGAGCCACTTTTGCGCTGGCTGCGTTCCAACCTGGTATCTGGTTCAGGATGTGTTCAATATGCTGATCCATCTTTCATGTGCTCCTTGCTTTTAACTGAGCATACATTGTGATTCAAGCTGAGTCAAGAAATATCTTGTATATAAAATTTGGTTATATTGAGATACCTCAACCATATCGAGCGTGCTGAGGCGTTCAATCAGTTGGCGACGACGTTCCTGAGTTAAGGACATCTTTCTGTGGTGTATAATGAACCATTGATAAAAAATATATCACAGAAAGATGGATTGAGGCATGACACGAGCATATAGCGACCGCATCGGACTGCTTGCTGATTCTCCGAATTTCCCTGCCGCCTGGGACCAGGTGGTAGAAAAGGTCAAGATTGCGGATGAACTGGGTTACGATTCGATCTGGCTCGGCGAATCCTGGGGTTACGAACTCTTTACTTCTATGGCCGATCTTGTGCGTGCCACCAAACGCATCAAGATTGGGGCTGGCATAGCCAATATTTATTCCCGCACTCCTGCATTGATAGCCAGTACGGCTGCCACGCTGGATGAGCGTTCTGGTGGCCGTATTCTACTCGGTCTAGGTCCATCGGGAGCCAATGTGATCGAACACTGGCATGGTGTACCTTTCCAGAAGCCGGTACAGCGAACTCGCGAATACGTTGAGATAATCAGAATGATCCTGCGTGGCGAAAAGCTAGTCTACAACGGCGAGATATTTCATCTAGAGCGAGGTTTCAAACTACGTTTTACCCCACCACGCACTGAAATACCTATTTATATCGCTGCCATGGGGCCAAAAAACGTGGTGCAATCGGGCGAAATTTCTGATGGTATACTGCCCGTGTACTGGCCGGGGAATAAGTGGGGAGAACTACGAGAAGAACTTGATGAAGGAGCGCGCAAAGCTGGTCGTCCCCCGCATAGCGCGATGATTGCCCCTTATATCACAAGTGCCATTCTCAGCGAAAATGCAAGCGAGGAAGAAATACAGTCAGCGCGTTTTGCTGTGGCATCTCATCTTGCTTACTACATCGGCAAAATGGGTGCCTATTATGCGCAGATGCTTACACGCAATGGATATGGCGCAGAGGTTGAAGCGGTTCAGGAGGGATGGAAACAGGGGATGAAAGGTGGTGTAGGGGCTGTTACGCCAGAGCTTCTCGATGCCACGTCCATCGTTGGTACGCCACAACAGATTGTGACGAAACTCGATCAGTGGGTTGACGCAGGCGTGGATGAACCTTTGCTGGGTATACCCAATGGCACGCCTGATGAAGCTGGAGAGAAGCTGGCTGCACTGATGCAGGCTTTGAAAGTATAGATAGATTATTGCTCATCAATTTTTTATTTATCGAAAATATCGCTCAGATAGCGCTCATTTTGAGCGGAAGTTTTTGGCACAGCCATTGATTCTGATGTGAGGAGGGTGTTTTTGGTGGTGGTAGGGTAAAGTATCGTAATGTTGAGGAAAGGGACGAGATCCTTTGCTACGCTCAGGATGACAAGCGGAAGGGGTAGCCCTGGTTGACGTAGATTAGGGTCGATAATGAATTTTAACAAATTAAGGGGGGTATCGTAAAAGCCACAGAAGGCCGATAAATCGGCGATGGGCGCGATAAATCGGCCCCTACGGTAACCACGGTTATTTTGTTATAGGCCATAATCGGCTCCTAGGATTGACCTGGAGGATGAGTATTGTATGACAATCTGGTGTGATAAAGAAACTGCTGTTCAGATTGTGGAATCTGGCAATCGCGTCTTTGTGCAAGGTGCCTGCGCAACCCCTACGCCACTACTTGAGGCGCTTGTGGAACGCGGAGACGAACTACACAACGTAGAACTTACCCACTTGCATACCTATGGCTCGACATCTTACACGGACGAACGCTGGCGCGGCCACTTCTCTTTGCGTGCATTGTTCGTTGGTGAAAACATCCGTGAAGCTGTCAACGCTGGACGCGCGAGTTACGCGCCAGTATTTCTTTCAGATGTTCCTATGCTCTTCGCAAGAGATGGGGTATTGCCTATACATGTAGCATTCATTCAGGTTTCGCCTCCTGATGAGCATGGCTATTGTTCGCTCGGCTCTTCTGTAGATGTAACTCGAGCCGCCGTGGATAATGCTGAGCATATTGTGGCTCTCATCAATCCACTTATGCCAAGAACGCATGGAGATAGCTTCCTGCATATCTCGAAAATCGAGTGCGCTGTAAACTGGGATGGCCCGCTTTATGAAGTAGAAGGCCGTAAGCCAAGCGAGACGCAACTGCAAATTGGCCGGCATGTAGCCGGACTCATCGATGATGGAGCTACACTCCAACT